>NZ_JBDGAB010000001.1:2566-170975 GCF_040910705.1 Blautia sp. RTP21359st1_E11_RTP21359_211015 | reverse complement strand
GGAAGCTCCAATTTAGCGCTTCCAGCTCAATCATTATCATAGAAGATTATTATTTACAGACTTTTCTTCATAGTCTCTATTTGGACAGGTTTTGATGTATCAATTCCAACTCTTTTGTTTCTTGCTTAAAGGAAACGTATTGAGTATTTATTGACTTCTTTTTGGAAATAAGATTTGAAAGTTGCTCCTATAACTTATTAGTATTAAGATGCTTGGGAAACATCCGGAGAAACCATTACCTCAGGGTGTCGTAAAGTTCTTTATCAAAGAAGGCTTTGAGATGCCCTTTCTTTTTTTATCCAAATCTTTCCTCTTGTTTACATATATAAACCTAAGAAAAAGCTTGACGTTTAAATATTACAAGTGTAATATTTAAGAAAATATGAAAAAAGGAGAAATAAAACTATATGAGAAAAAAGAAAAGAAAAAAACTCACGAAGATTATCACAAAAATAGTTTTATTTAGCGGTATATTGATTGGTGGTGGAATCGGTATTGTAACAATAATGAATCGTAATGTTCCTGAAAAAAGACTAATGGAATATATGAAATATATTGAAAAAGGGGAATATGAGCAAATGTATGCCATGCTGGATCAGAAAAAAAGCAGCATGAACAGTAAGGAAGAATTTATAGAACGAAATTCTAAAATATATGAAGGCATTGAGATGTCTGATCTGTCCATAACCGATATTACAGTAAAAAGACAAGAAAACGGAAATGCGGCAGTTTCCTATACAACAAATATGCAGACTGCTGCAGGAAATGTAGAATTTACCAACGATGCGGTATTTTCACATGATTGGACAGGATATCATTTAATCTGGCAGGATCAGTTGATTTTTCCAGAGTTATCTGCAACGGATAAAGTTCAGGTAACGTCAGAAGAGGCAAAGAGAGGAGATATTTTAGACAGAAATGGTCGTCAGTTGGCTGGAGAGGGAACTGCATCTTCGGTAGGAATTGTTCCGGGCAGGATGGAGAACAGAGAAGATACAATAAAAAAACTGGCAGAGTATCTTGGAATTGGAGCAGACGAAATTGAGGATAAGTTAAAAGCCGGTTGGGTAAAAGCAGATTCTTTTGTACCAGTAGCAACAATTCCTAAAATACAAGAGGTCGATCTTCTGACAGTGAATCCGGATAAAACTGTTCTGGAAGAAAAAGAAAAGCAGGACACATTATTGAAGATTCCAGGTATTATGTTATCTGATGTAAAAGTACGAACTTATTATCTAAAAGAAGCTGCCTCTCATCTGGTAGGGTATGTACAGGCGGTTACAGCCGAAGATTTGCAGGAACATAAAGGGGAAGGGTATCGTACAAACAGTGTGATTGGAAAGACTGGATTGGAAACGCTTTATGAAAAAGAACTAAAAGGAACAGATGGGTGTGAAATCTGTATTGTAGATGCAAATGGAAATAAAAAAAGTGTTATTGCATATGAGCCTAGAAAAGATGGAGAAGATATCCATACTACGATTGATGGTGATCTTCAAAGTACTCTTTATGAACAATTTAAAGAAGACAGAGGATGTTCTGTAGCTTTGAATCCTTATACAGGGGAAGTATTGGCGTTGGTAAGTACGCCATCTTATGATAATAATGATTTTGTACGTGGAATGGACAACAGCCAGTGGAGTGCATTAAATGAAAATGAAGACAGGCCTTTATACAACCGCTTTCGCCAGACATGGTGTCCTGGCTCAACTTTTAAACCTGTAATTGCTGCAATTGGATTAAAAGTGGGGGCATTTACTGCAAATGACGATTTTGGAAATGAGGGTCTGGCGTGGCAGAAAGATTCCTCGTGGGGAGATTATACAGTGACTACACTTCATGATTGTGCACCTGTGATCTTGAAAAATGCGCTTATTTATTCAGATAATATTTATTTTGCAAAAGCAGCATTAAAAATTGGTGCGGATCAACTGATGCAGTCTCTAAATCAAATAGGATTTAATCAGGAACTTCCATTTGATATTAAAATGTCAGAGTCCCAATATTCTAATATGGACAAGATAGAAACAGAAATCCAGCTTGCTGACAGTGGGTATGGACAGGGACAGATTCTGGTAAATCCTTTGCATCTTGCAAGCATTTATACGGCTTTTCTAAATGATGGAAATATGATAAAGCCATATCTTCACGCGGATGGTGGAAGCACTTCCAGTGAAATCTGGATAAAAGATGCTTTTTCACCACAAATTGTTTCGGAGGTTATGGAGGGGTTAGAGGGTGTAGTGAATAACCCGGAAGGAACTGGTTATGGAGCATGCCGGGAAGACATTAGATTAGCAGGAAAAACCGGAACAGCGGAACTGAAAGCTACAAAAGAAGATACATCTGGAACAGAAATTGGCTGGTTTACAGTTTTTACTACAGATAGAGATACAAAGAATCCTATTTTGCTCATCAGTATGGTAGAGAATGTGAAAGATATTGGAGGAAGCGGGTATGTGTTGGAAAAGGATAAGGCGATACTGGATGAATATCTTGGTAATGAATAATTTTTACCTTTAAATATTACAAATGTAAGAGGAAAATGATATGAAAAAAATTTGGAAAATATTTGTGGGAGTTATTTTTCTTGCTGTCTGTAGTGGATGTGGCATAAAGAAAGAGCAGAAAAAGACAATTGAAGATACGAAAGAAAAAATTTACAGAGAGTGTGAAATGCTGGCAGAAGGCTATCGGAACATATATGAGAATGCTGTGAAAGAAAATGCACTATATGAGCTGAGTACAATACAAAAAAGTATGGATTATTTTGGAAAATATGGATATGCAGTAATTGATTCCTACAATCAGCTGGATATGGTTCAAAGTATTAAAGTAGATGATTTTTTGAAAAAAGCAGAAAAAGAGAAGAATGGAAAAACTACTATATTTCAAGTTATAGCAGGGGATCATTTTATCCGGTATGATCTGAAAACCAAACAGGGGAAAATAGACGTTGAAGTAAGCTCTTTTAAATGGAAAGAGGACACTTGGCAGGAAACATATTATCATGAGTTTAGAGCTAATTCATGGAAATATACAGAAAACGGGTATTTCTTTATGGAAGAATATCATCCGGCTGGATATGATGGACCGTCTGGATATCGGGCCTTTCGGGTAGTGCCGTTAAATAAAAAATGCAGGGAGCTGAATCGAAAATATATACTTCCTTTTGGATATACACTTAATAAATTGTTTACTTCTAATTGGAGTGAAAAAAATTATGATGGAATAAATTTTTATGATGTTTTTGACCGTTTACTTTCAATGGAAGAAAAAGCTGATGAATTTAAGGAAGGAAAGACTTATGAAATCCCAAAAGAATCATTTGAAGCGATATTTCAAAAATATTTTAATATAAGCGCAGAGATACTGCAGACAGGAACGGTATTTCACACGGAAACACAGACATATCGGTATCGAACCAGAGGAATCGTATATGATTTTGCTCCCACACCATATATTCCATATCCGGAAGTTGTTTCCTACATAGAAAATCAAGATGGAACAATAACACTGGAAGTAAATGCGGTATGGCCACAAAAAGAATTAGATCAGGCGTTTTGTCATAGCGTAACCATTCGGCTGTTAGATAAAGATAGATTTCAATATGTATCCAATTATGTATCAAGGTCAGAAATAGAGGTTACCTGGTATACGGAAAGATTATCAGACGAAAAGTGGGAGGAATGTTATGGAGATAATTGATATGAGTACAAAAAGAAAACTGAAAAAGATGGTGAGTGTTTTATTTATTTTGGGATGCTTTTTCATAGGAAATACAAAATGTAAAGGGGCTGATTTAGAATATATTTCACAGGAAACTGCGAATTATGCTGTACAAGAAAGAGGATATGATTTGCCAGTAGATGAAGTCGTGAAAGAAGAAGCTATTGAAGATTGTAAGAATGTTATGAATCAGATGAAAGCCATTTATCAAAAGGCGGATAAAGGAACTTCATCGAATGTAGTAGTTTCTGAGACAGTAATGGAAGAAATGCAGGAAGTATTAAAGGAAAAAAATGTCCCTGTTATTACATCAGCGCCGTATTCAAATATGGCTAATTATTCTAAAATGGAAGAATTTCTTTTCAGGGCAGAACAGGATCTGCCAGGAGATATCGTCTTATATAGGATTAACAGGGATGGTGGGATAGAAAGACTCAAATTCAATTATGATGGGACAGATATGTATTTGCTGGCTGCGAAAGTTGTTTGGGGTATGAACGACAATCCATCTATTGTATATGTTTCGTATACAAGGATAGAAGAATGGAAATATACAGAAAAAGGCTGGTTTGGTTATACGCTATGTGTTCCAAAATATCCGGAAGTATCAGAAGCGGTTGATGGCAGTTCTATGATAAGAATTAAACCTTTAAGTGATGAATGCAGGGAAGTTTCAAAGAGGTGTGTGTATTGGCTTGGATATCAGGGGAATAATCTTTTATGTTCTGATTGGGATAGATCTGATATGGAAGGGTTAGATTATAATGGTTTATATGAATATTTATATCGAATGAAATACGGGGAGAGATATGAGTTTTCAGGTAACTCAAGTGGAATTCCGGCAGAAGAGTTTGAAAATCTGATAATGGAGTTTTTGCCGATAACAGCGGAGCAAATTAAAAAATGGGCAGTATTTGATTCGGAACATCAAACTTATGACTGGGAACAATTTGGTTGTTTTAATTATAGCTTTGGAACATCTTTACCGGAGGTCGTTGAAATAAGAGATAGCGGAGAGGGAAACAATGTGCTGGTTGTTGATGCTGTATGTGATACATTTATATGTAATGATGCCGTTATTACAAGTGAGCTGACTGTTAAGTTCAACGATGATAAGAGTTTTAAATATATGGGGAATAAAATTCTGAATAATGGTACGAAAGAAATTCCCAAATATCAATATAGAATAAAAAGAAAGAACTGATAACAACTATCAGCCCTTTCATATTTGTTAATTCCATATATGTAATTTTTTTAAGATATCAGAAGTGATTTCAAATGCCTTTTTGCCAGTTGCATTAGAATCACTTTGGATATTGGTTGCAAAATAATAGCTGTTATCGGAAGTTTCTACATATCCGATAAACCAGCCGTTGATATCCTGTCCGTTGACACGACCGGTTCCAGTTTTTCCGTAGAAATTACCATTAGGTGTACTGGCAATTTTTATAGCATTTTTAACAGAAAATACATTTTGGGAATTTAGATGGAATTCATTTGTGTTAAATTTTTTCAATAATGTTACTTGCTCTAAAGGCGAGATTTTTAATGAAAAATCGGACCAGTATAAATCCAGATTTGAACTGGTTGTCTGGTTTCCATATTCTATTTTATTCAAAAATTCCTGGACTCTGTTAATTCCGAGCTGCGAATCAATTGCCTGGAAATACCAGTTAACGGAATTTTGCATAGCAGAGTTTAAATCCTGATCAGCTTCCCAGGATGGAAAAGGAAAGGCATCACCATTCCATGTCATGGAAGAGTGTTCTGGTGTGATGATTCCGGATTCCAACCCTAATAATGCATCGTATATTTTGTAGGTAGACTCTGGCGGAATACGTTTGGTGGCTTCTTCAAGATCGTATATTTTCCAGGAATCCAAATTATTGTCATACAAAACAAATGATCCATCATATGTTCCAAATGTTTCGGATATATCTAACAGGGAGATATTTTTGTCTGTATCACTAAAATGATATACGTTTTGAGTAGAGGCATCAATGGATAAAATGGGTGTACATCCAATAAAAACAGCACTAATGACCAGATAAATTATCAATGCTCTCATTTTTTGATAAAGAGTTTCTTTCCTAAAAACGGCGATGTTGAGAATACGTCGTTTCATCTGCCTGAAATTTCCGGACATTCCAACTGCCAGTGGAGAGGAAAAAGAGGATATTTTTTCTGCAAAATTAATCAGTGTAGTTCCATAAGCTTGGTATTCATCAGCAGAAATCATCTGCAATACAGCAGAATCACAGGCTATTTCACGGTCACAGAGAATTTCTTTTAAAGTGTACCAAACAAAAGGGTTAAACCAGTAGAGTATATTACTTATGACCATGAGGAAGCCAATAAATGTATCTTTGTGACGGTAATGCTGTAATTCGTGTAGCAGCATAAAACGCATATCATCAGGATTCAGTTCGGAAATTAAATGGATGGGAATGTAAATTCTGGGATGTATTATTCCGATTAAAACTGGTGATTTTAAAAATGCAGTACTGTAGACTGATACTGGGTGAGAGATTTTAAGTTCCTTTAAACAATTGTAATAAATAGTTTTTACCTGCTGATTTTGAAGCGGGAGAGCAGATCTTTTTATGGAACGTACATAGTTTAATGAATGAAGGGTGAGGACTGACATAATCATAACACCCGTTATCCATATTAGAAAGAGTATGGTATTCAAGCCTCCAGAAAATTGACTACTGATGGAAACTGAAAAATCATTCACCTGGTTTAACAAAATATTTTGTGTATTACTGGTAAGTTCGGATAGCGTGTCGGTACCAGAGTTAAGTCCTGAGTCAGTTTGAAAAAAATGTAACCATGAAAAAAGTTGTGAGCCATGAATCTGTACAGGAAAAAATGGCACGGCAAGTAATAAAAATAAAAGAAAACAGAGATGGTACTGTGTAGTCGCAGATAAATATTTTTTCAGAAGTTTTTTTGTTCCGATTATTACAAGTGTAAAAATACATATGAAGATATTACTGATTAAAAAGTGGATGATCCAGTTGCTCATTCAAAACCTCCTATTTCTGATGTTTTGATAATAAATGGCGTAAGTTATCAATTTCTGTTGAAGAGAGCTTATCGTCTTCAAGGTAAGAAGCCAGCATAGAAGAAAGATTTCCATTATAATATCGCTTTAAAAAAGAATTGCTTTCCTGGCGTATATATTCATCTTCTTGGACTAATGGAGTATAGACAAATACCCGGCTTTGTTTTTCGCAGGAAAGAGCTTTTTTGGAAACAAGTCTCTTGATAAGAGTTTGAATTGTTTTTGGACTCCAGCTGGTAGTTAGAGTAAGTTTTTCTGTAATTTCATTTGTATTGATGGGAGCATATTTCCATACAATTTTCATAACTTCAAATTCGGCTTCTGAAATCTGGGGTAGTGACATAATAAAATCCTCCTGCTAAATCCTACATATGTAATAAATATATTATATTACTTGTAGAAGAAAAAAGTCAAATGGCAGATGATATATAGAATATAAAATTAATAATGTAGAGGCAATAAAGGTGAAAAAGATAGAAATTATTGAGAGAATCACAGATGCTAATGGAAGCATAAGTGAAAACATATTGACTAGCTGGGAACATAAAAACCAATTCATACCGGAAATTATAAGGTTTGGAGAATTAAAAATATATCTACAGGAACGAATTGTTAAAAAGAATGATAGTGATGTTCATCTTTCAAAATATGAATATGATATTTTACTTTTTTTAGCGAAAAGTCCAGGTAGAATATTTGGAAAAGAAATGGTTTATGATCTGGTATGGAATGAACCTTATTCCGGTGATTATAATGTGGTTATGCGACATATCTGCAATATCAGAGAAAAAATAGAAGATGATCCTGGACAACCATTATATATACAAACAGTACGAGGTGTAGGATATCGGTTTAATGGGAATTTAGGCAGCGAGTGAAATCGCTGCCTATTATTATGGTTTTACAAAGAAGGGAGTTGGTTATGAGAAGATCTTTGTATTTCAGGAGCATCCTGTTTGAGATATTTGGACAGGTTTTGATGTATCAATTCCAACTCTTTTATTTCTTGCTTAAAGGAAACGTATTGAGTATTTAGTGATTCCTTTCTGGAAATAAGATCTGCAATTTGCTCTTGCAACTTATTGGAATTAAGATGTTTCAGGTTTATACCATTTTCCTGTAAAATATGTTCAGCACCCGCGAAAAGAATAATTTGAGATTCATATTTACGGAAATAACGATCTGGATCTTTGGAGCTTTTATAATGGTCGTCGTAAATTTTATTTTTCTGATATTGTTCGGCATATTTTAGCATTTCTCGAAGATGGCGTATCTGAGACTCGAGAGAAACAACAGAGGTATTTACCTCTTTTTGCTGCATATGTAACAAGGCTATGCGGTCTTCAAGTTCTGAAAAATTATGTAGATTATGTGTGAGCATCTTGTTATATTCAGCAGAGACAATTTTTAAATTTTCCTTATTTGCCCATTTCTGAAGTCCAATGTTTCCTGCTATATTGGGAGTGTTGGTGTCTATTAACTTATTACGAACAGAAGGAACAGTAGTTCTGTGAAGCTTATTATTAATGCGTTCTTTGATACGTTCCTTAGTAAAATTTTTTCCTAAAGATTTAGCACTTCCACGCACTGGACGGGACATATCGGGAGAACGAAAGGTAATGTATTTCCTGCTGTTTTCGCCAAATTCTGCGTTTTTTATTTCATATCCTTTAGCTTCCATAAATGCAAGAAATTCTGAATAAGTGGAAACGATTCGGATTGTCTGGTTGATATCTTTTCGCAGCTGCGCTTTTTTACTGGATTCAGATTTATTTGCAGCCCATTCATTGTATTTCATTCCTTTTTTACCATCTGGCATAATTGTGGACAGGTTATGTTCCTGGCATAAAGTGTCGCTGAGATTTCGTATTTTCCAGTAATTCTTTTTACAGTCATGGTAATGAGAAAAAGTGATGTTATCTGCAGAACAGAAAATTAAATGGTTATGTACATGACCTTTATCAGTGTGTGTTGTCAGAACATAGGAGTATTTTCCCTCCAGTAAGCGATCCGCAAATTCTTTGCCAATTTGATGGGCTTCTTCATAGGAAACTTCACCAGGGGAAAATGCCTGAATCAGATGAAATGCCTTATTTGTATTGTGCGGATCTCTGCAGTCATGTGTATGATCCAAAGTGTATTTAAAGTCAAGAACGGCTGTTTCGGGAGAGCAGGCAAAGGAAGAAATATATAGATTCTGGTCAGTTTTATCTGGATTGCAGATGTATTCTATTGCTTTATCAACGGTTGTTTTGATACCATGGATTTTTGTAACTGCCATATTTTTTCCATTAACTCCTTTATATCGTCCAGGTCCTTTGGGTAAACTGTATTGGTACTGTTTATACGATGGGTGATCTGATTCAAATTGCTGCTGATATTGCCCAGCAGGGTATTCATTTTTCGGATATGAGAGTAGTCTACTTCATATACAAATCCATATAAGATCATTTTCCGTAGAAAGGCAGATTTGCTTTTCATCCTGGAAAGACGATATTTTTCTTCTAAAATGTATTGTTCGTCATCATTCAAATAAAATTGTACGGGATGAATTCTGGTACGTTTGCTCATTGAAATCCTCCAATTCGTTTTTTTCTATAAAAAAGAGTACAAAAAAACTGTCTAACCAGTTCGGCTATGACAGTTATGGTACTTGGTTTTTTGTTGGTTTGGACAGATGTATCTGTAAGTTATTTTAACAGGACTGGGTGAAAGCGTCAAATTAAGAAATTATAAAATATGAGAGGGCCAGGGATACTCCCTGATACATTTTGGTAGAATGAACCGGAAAGGGAATTTGACAAAATGAGCCAGGTGTCATGACACTGGCAGTGCTTGCTTCTTTTGGGGTGTAGCCTGCAAAGCAGGCTATGCAAAAGCTATAAAACATAAATAGAACTGTGAGAAGTGGTTGAGAATACAATCCTGATAGCGTATAATCAGAGAAAGAAATCGTAAGTGAGGGATAAATTTGAAACGTGAAGAAATTTTTCAATATGTAAAAGAGCAATATGGAACTGAACCGGAATATTTATGGAAAAAAGATCCTGATTCTGCGGTGCTTCGACATAAAAATGGAAAATGGTATGCTATAATTATGGTAGTGGAAAAGAAAATACTGGGATTAGAAGAAGATGGAAACATTGACATCCTGGATGTAAAATGTGATCCTGATCTGGTTGGGATGATTATTCAAACGTATGGATTTTTACCGGGGTATCATATGAATAAGCAACACTGGATTACGATTCTTTTGGATGATTCTGTCAGTGAAGCTAAGACGCTGGATTTTCTGGATATGAGTTATGATTTAATTGACAGTGGGAAGTAATAAAAAAGGAAGCCTTTCAGAAAAATCTCTGATCGGCTCCCAGGTATTCATTCTGGATATGTATAAGTTGATCTTTGCAACAGGATATTTTCCCAATCTCGTTCATGGCGCAACACTCGGAGAATATGAATCTCTTTTGTTTCTTCCATTATAATATAAAAAATAATAGATGGCGGAAAAGATCTTTTATGTATGGAATATCCTCTGTACAGAATTTGAGTTCGGGGAAAGGCAGTACTGAACTGGCCTAAATTCTGCATTTGTTCTTTCAGATCAGATTGAAAACGGTCAGCACGTTGCTGGCCGAATTCTTCTTCAATATAATCTGCAATGTCTGTGACATCGTAAATTGCTTCCCAGGTTAAAATAATTTTATATTCTTGCATTTCTTCGTGCATCCCTTAATTCTGTGATTTTGCGAAAAGCATCTTCCAGTGGCAATTCACGACCAGCTTCCATATCATCAATTCCCCGGTCTAACATGCGGAGAAGATGATTGTTTTCCTGGTTTTTATCGGTTGTAGGGACTTTTTTTGTTAATTCCATGAAATCACTCCAATCATACGGTTTATAAATAGTGTATGTTGTTCAGAAGTATCTATCCATAGTTTAGCATAGAATGGGCAGCAATACAATTGAATTATTTTGCAGGAGCGTCCGTCAGACCAAGAAGATATTCGCAGGAAACATTAAATACTTCGGCCAGTGCGACAACTTCGTAGTCGGGAACGAAACGTGTGCCTTGTTCAATTCGTAGGATTGCCAGATCATTAAAATCATATCCTGCAAGTTGTAATTTGGCAGCGAGTGTTTTCTGAGTAAGATTATGAGCCTTTCGTAATTCTTTTACCCGTTGTCCTATTCTGTTTTTACTGTTCGTTTTTTTATCCCAATAAATAATCATTCTGATCCTCAAAAGTTTCTAAAGATGAAGTATTATTATTGATTTTAAGGAAAAATATTGTTACTATACTTCTAAAGATGAAGTTTTTGGAAAGTTTATTTGATTTTTGAAATAAGAAAATGATAATGCTGCCTGTAATGAGAAATAATTCTAATGAGAGGTGGAAAGAAGATGAATGAATTTTATGAAGCAGTATCGAATTTATTTGAGGAATTGCGCTGTGACTCCGGAGAAAGAGAATATACAGTACAGCCGGAAGAATGGAAAGAAGCAGAGAAGAATTTGAAACAAATACAAAAGAAGCTGCCACTACATCTGGAAAAAATCCCAGAGCGTGAGCAGAATTTCTGGAATAAATATCTGGATCAGTTAGAACATTTCCATTATGAAGAGGAGCAGCGGGCTTATTACCAGGGAATGATGGATGTAGTTGAGTTTCTTATTAATATAGGGGCAATAAAGAAATCCACGAATGTTAAGAGAATGATAGAAAAATATGCACGTTAAGAGTGGCGGTATGGGAAACCATACCGCTTCTTCAGAATAATTCAGATAGAATTCAAATGAATTTCAGGGATCTTGTTTATCGTGGTCTGTAGGAATTTTGTATGTGCGCAGGTATGCTTCTACGATGGCAAGGATAGCGGTAATTTGCTCATCGTTGCATTTTGACAGGTACATGAGCAGGCGTTGATAATCAAGATTATCTGTATGATTGTTTGGATAAAACAATGGTTCAGGAGGAACATTTAAAGCGCGTACCAGTTTTCTGATTTTATGAAAACTCGGAACTCGGCCCCCATTTTCAATTTCCTTTAAATATCGGCTGGACATTTCTGCTTTTTCAGCTAATTCTTCATAAGTCAATTTTTGCTTGTGTCGGGCGTTCTTAAAAAACAATCCCAGTTCTTTATCTGTTTGTTTTGGCATATGATACACCTCCATGTTTAGTGTATAGTTCCCTTTCTTGAAAGAAAATGAACTAATATTTCACTAAAAAAGGGGGTGATATTTCACTTTTTAAAAGACATATAAAATTCTGAATTTCCGTAAAACAGATCCGGAGGTATAGGAAAGATTAAGAATTTTATTGTCTGGTATCATATCCGTCATTACGTGACGGATGAAATAGATAAATAGTTCAAAAAAGCAAATAAATTTCTTTACCTCAAAAAGTGAATTATATGCCACAAAAAATGATGGCAAAATATTATCTTTTGATATAAATAGCGTCCGATGGGCTAAAAACTACCCATTAGGACGTTTTTTATATACCTCAAAATACAGGAAAAACAATTTTCTCGTATTTATTAAGAAATTTTTTAAAAATTTCTTCCCACACCCCGACAAATGCACTCATCCGTTTGGGATATGTGTGAAGGGGAAGCAAGAACTTTGCTTATTGCCTACCGGCGGGGAAGGAGGTGAACTCTTATGGAGCAATCCTCTTTTCAAGATGAGCAGACAGTCAGACATCAGTTTGATTCTCTGTGCAAGCTGGCATTGAAAAGTGAAGTTATTAATTATGAAAAGCATATGGCATATCGCCAGAAGTATGAAGTGATGTTGTCAGAATTATCAGAAAAGGAGTTGAGCAGACTTTTTATAATGGATGAGCATGAAATGGAAACACATCGTTTTCAGGTCCTGGGTTACGACATAGAAGTCAAAGATGCATTGATTGCTGAAGCACTGCAGACACTTACTGAAAAGAAAAGGAATGTTGTGTTATTATCATATTTTATGGATATGAGTGATGCAGACATTGCCAGAGAAATGAATCTTGTACGCAGCACAATTAATGAGCATCGTAGACGATCACTGGAACTGATGAGAAAAAATATGGAGGAATCTGCAAATGAAAAAAAGTAAAAAACAGAAATGCGCATTTGATTTGCTGCCATTCCATGTTATTGAGGCAGCATCAACTGGTGATACTGAGGCAATCCAGGCAGTGTTGAAGCATTATGAAGGGTACATAACAGTTTTGGCTACCAGAAAAATGTTTGACGAATTTGGACAGGTGCATTACTGTGTAGATGAAACTCTGCGTCAACGCCTGGAAGCAAAACTGATTACTAAGACCTTGGGATTTGATACGAAATCATATGTAAGGAAAAGTAATCAGTAAAGGGAGTATTTAATATAGATTCCTTTTCCCCTTCAGGAATTTTTGTACCTTGAAAATTGTATATTGTTTTACATACAGGACGTGAAGATATGTAGAGCCACTAGGTAAATCCGCCATGATATATCTGCTCTGTTAATGGAGTAAATACGAGGAAATGCTGAAATATAACATTGAAGTAAAGGTATGGAGCGAGAAGAATTTGACAAAATGTGTAGCAGCTGCACAGGGCGACGAAGCATATCTGTGATAATGATACTTCCAGAAAAAATCTGGTCATATTTAATGACGGTGCAAAACCGATGTGGGCAGAGTACTGAACTGCCACCTGTATTGTAATTTTATCTGCCGATGACAGTGTATAAAATTGTAAATTGTCATGGGCAGATAAAAATGTTTTGTCCAAAGAGAAAAGGAGGAGAGAAGAGTGGCGATTAAAATTGAAAAAGGTAAGATTCCAATTTGGGAAAAATATATGCTTACGGTGGATGAAGCAGTGCAATATTTCGGAATAGGTGAAAAGAAAATAAGGATGCTTATTTCGGAACATCTAAATTCAGAATGTTGCTTTACAGTCCAGGTGGGGTGTAAGTCATTGATTAACCGTAAGAAATTTGAGGCCTTTCTGGATCAGACTACGTCTTTGTAAAAAATATACGAACAATTTAGCACTTTAAAGTGGAAATGTTAGCCCTGGTATGATATAATACCTATATCGTGCTAGGGCTTCTTCGTAGAAAGGGGCGAAGACGTTTGGGTAAAACAAAACGTGACCAAAAACGACGAGATAAAAAAGGTCGAATTTTACGAAACGGAGAAAGTCAGAGAAAAGATGGAAGATATGCGTTTGTATATACAGATTGTTATGGAAAGCAGAAGTTTTTGTATAGTTGGAAATTAGAGCCAACAGATTCTCTGCCAACTGGATGCAGACCATGCTTAGCTCTAAGGGAAAAAGAAAAAAATATCCAAAGAGATTTACATGATGGTATAGTACCTTACGGAGGAAATTTAACAGTTTTGGATTTGGTTCAAAAATATATTGGACAAAAAAAGGGGGTTCGTCATAATACTCAGGCGAACTATGATTTTGTGATCAATATAATAAAAAAAGAAGAATTCGGAACCAGAAGAATAGATAAAATAAAATTGTCGGATGCAAAAGCATGGTTTATTAAGCTGCAAGCAGATGGAAGAGGATACAGTTCCATTCACAGTGTGCGTGGAATTGTAAGACCTGCATTTCAGATGGCAGTTGAAGATGATTTACTGCGCAAGAATCCTTTTGAATTTCAATTATGTACAGTTGTCGTAAATGACAGTGTTACAAGACAGGCAATTACAAAAGAACAGGAAGAGTTATTTCTGGAGTTTATCCGAAATGATGACCATTACTCAAAATACTATAATGGAATGTTTATTTTGTTTAAGACTGGACTTCGTATTTCTGAGTTTTGTGGATTGACAGTGAAAGATATTGATCTTCAGGAGAGAAAAATCAATGTGAATCATCAGCTTCAGAGAACCAGAGGAATGCAGTACGTCATTGAAGATACCAAAACTTCAAGTGGAACACGAATGTTGCCGATGACAGATGAAGTTTATGAATGTTTTGAACAGATTGTGAAAAACCGTAAAAAAGTAAGGGTTGAGCCGATTATAGATGGATATAGTCGATTTTTATTCCTGGATAAAAAAGATATGCCTGAGGTAGCACTCCATTGGGAAAAACATTTTCAGTGGGCGTTAGGAAAGTATAATCGTACTCATGAGGAACAAATGCCAAAGATCACGCCTCATGTATGTAGGCATACATATTGTTCCAATATGGCGAAAGCTGGAATGAATCCGAAAGCACTCCAATATTTAATGGGACATTCTGATATAGGGGTTACGTTAAATGTATATACGCATCTGGGATTAATTGATGCAAAAGAAGAGATGAATAGGATTGCAAAACTGGCATAGTATGATAAAATAATAGAAAAAAGAATTAAAAATAATCTGATTATAAGGTTCTTAGAGAGCCTGTTTTCCAGGCTGGTTATTACTAAGAAGTTACTAAATTTGGATAAGAAAATATACGAATTTATGCTGTGATATACAGGAAAATGACAGGATTGAAGATTATCGGAAAATGCCTGTAAACAGCGTAAATACAGCATTTCAAGGAGTTTTAAGCAATGATAAGAGTGTTATTTGTCTGCCACGGCAATATCTGCAGATCAACCATGGCCGAGAGTGTTTTTACGCACAAAGTAAAAACGCTCGGCCTTTCAGATCAGTTTTTGATCGACAGTTTTGCAACAAGTACAGAGGAGATTGGGAATCCGCCTCACAGAGGAACAGTGAACAAGCTGAGAGAAGTGGGAATACCACTGGTTCCGCACAGAGCGAAGCAGATTACGTGGGCGGATTATGAAAAATCCGATTATATTATTGGTATGGATTCTGCTAATATGCGTAATCTTAACAGGATGCTGAAGAATGACCCGGAAGAGAAGCTTTATAAGTTTCTGACTTTTGCCGGATCAGGACGGGATATTGCGGATCCTTGGTATACAGGAAATTTTGACGAAACTTATGAAGATATACAGGAAGGTTGTGAGGGATTTCTGGATTATCTGGAGAAACATGGAGAAATCCATTACTGATATTTCGGAATGAGACACAAATCTGAAACAATACAAAAGGTATGACAGCAAAAGGCAGCGGAAGTTGCTTTTTCTGTCGATGAAAACTTCTTTACAAATCTGAAAACTTCTATTATACTTGTCCATACAGCAAGCAACTCAGATTCAGCAGAGAAATCTGCTCTCTGCAATTCTACAGTGGAAGTTCTTTCCACAGAAATATCTAATCATGTTATCAGATCAGAATCATTTTGTGCGTCGTTGTGAGAGCGCACAGGATTTTGTCAGGACATTCGTCCGCTTTGTTTCACAGAAAGGAAATTAAATATGGAAAAAAGTTATGAAACTTTTGTCACGGACCTGAGAAAGCTTCTTCTTGCGGCTATGGACCTGAAGGAAGAAGAAATTTATTTTTCAAACGATGGAGAAAAATATGGTTGTTTGGGAGATAGGCTATTTGTAGAGAGTGGTCATATGGAAAAGGCAAAAACAGTCTGCGGGTTGCATACAGAAGAGCTTTATAAAAGGTACTGTCAGGAACATTCTTTTGAAAATATCGTTCATGATTGTATTAGGGAGATAAAAAAAGTCAGTGAAAATTGTGTGCTATGTGATTTGGACGATCTGAAAGATTATGAGAAGGTAAAAAGCAGACTTTTTATTCGCCTTCTGAATGCAGATAAAAACAGGACTATACTGAAGGAGTTGGTTCATCACAAAATCGGAGATATTGCTTTAGTGGTTTATTATCTTGCAGGAGAAAAAGAGGGATATGTTCTGAGTGCAAAGATCAAGAAAAGCTTTGTGGAGAAATGGGGAAAAGATGCGGATACTGTTTTCGAAGCTGCTCTAATAAATACATATTTTATCAGTCCACCAAGAATCTATCATTGGGAAAAAATGCTGTTTGATAAGACATATGAAGGAGATAATTTCATGGATATCCTTGGAACATACCATCCAAATAAAGGGATTGCCGGGAATTGCCTGAGTACAGAAAAGCGTACTAATGGAGCGGCAGCAATCTTTTTGCCCGGGGTAGCCAGACGTCTTTCTGAACTTCTGGGGTCAGACCTGTATCTGGTTTTTACCAGTGTTCATGAAGTAATGGTCCATAATGCGGATGTGGTTTATCCGGAAGATTTGAAAGAAGTTCTAAGTGATACGCTCGAGAAAGCAACTCCGGAAGAGGATTATCTGACATCTTCCATTTATCGATACAGCAGAAGGAGTGGTGAATTCTCTGTGGAATTGAAATGAGCTAAAGAGAGGTGACATATGGAAGTGCTTTGAGTTTATCGTTATTTGGGCATTAGAACAGAAATTAAGGCCGGAATCCATCATAAAGAATGAAATTCCGGCCAGGTTCTTTCCATGTGTTATGCTGTTTGTCTAACTATTATAAGAGTTCTTTTTTTGTGGTTTAGCTGAGAAGTGCGGAATCGTTGGAAAATTCTTCACCGCTGGCTTCTTCGAATTTGTCCAGGAGATCTTTGACTGTAAGCTTTTTCTTTTCTTCGCCCTGGATATCCAGAATGATCTTTCCCTCCCACATCATGATCAGACGATTGCCGTGAGTGATTGCATCACGCATGTTATGGGTGATCATCATGGTTGTCAGATGATCGCGGTTTACGATCATGTCTGTGATCTCGAGAACCTTGGCTGCAGTCTTCGGATCAAGAGCAGCAGTGTGCTCATCCAGAAGAAGAAGCTGAGGCTTCTTTAAAGTTGCCATCAGAAGTGTCAATGCCTGACGCTGGCCACCGGAGAGGAGTCCGACTTTGGAAGTGAGCCGGTCCTCAAGACCAAGACCGAGAATCTTCAGGAGTTCGTGGTATTCTTCCCGTTCCTGGCGGGTAATGCCCGGACGGAGAAGGCGGGATTTTCCGCGGCGTTTGGCAAGAGCGAGATTTTCTTCAATTCCCATAGTTGCAGCAGTTCCGGTCATAGGATCCTGGAATACACGGCCAAGATACGCGGCTCTTTTATATTCGGAAAGTTTTGTGACATCGGTTCCACCGATAATGATCTTTCCGGAATCTACAGGCCAGGCACCTGCAACTGCATTCAGCATAGTGGATTTTCCGGCGCCGTTTCCTCCGATGACTGTAACAAAATCACCTTCGTTCAGATGAAGATCCACGCCGTTTAAAGCAACCTTTTCATTGATAGTGCCCGGATTAAATGTTTTATGTATATCGATCAGTTTCAGCATGATCATTTACCTCCCTGTTTGGCTTTTGTAAAGTATTTGCCCTTCCAGTATGGGAAAGCAAGGAACAATGCAACGACGAGTGCGGAAAGCATTTTCAGAAGGTCTGTATCAATTCCCATCCAGATAACAATCTGAAGTACCAGATAATAAAGAATAGAACCAAATACAACGCTTAACAGCTTCAGTGCAAAGTTGCGGAAAATACGGCTGAAGATCGCTTCACCGATAATTACTGCAGCAAGACCGATAACGATAGAACCACGTCCCATGTTGATATCTGCAAATCCCTGGTACTGTGTGAGAAGAGCGCCGGAAAGAGCAACAAGTCCGTTGGAAAGCATCAGTCCCAGAACCTTATTGCGGTCTGTGTTGATACCCTGTGCACGGGACATGCTTGGATTACATCCGGTCGCACGCAGGGAACATCCGAGTTCAGTTCCGAAGAACCAGTAAAGGACTGCAATCAGAATGATGATCATAATTGCTACGATAAAAAGCGTATTCTGTGTCAGAGCAACACCCTTGACACGTCGAAGGGATACCAGAAGATTAAATTTATCAACATTGATCGCCTGGTTTGCTTTTCCCATGATCTTCAGGTTGATAGAATAAAGGGAAAGCTGTGTCAGGATTCCGGCAAGGATAGCCGGGATGCCCATAAAGGTATGAAAAATACCAGTGGCAAGACCGGCCAGAAGTCCGGCTCCTGTTGCAACCAGCATGGACACCCATACATTGTGTCCGCTGAGCATCATCATGATACAAACAGCGCCGCCTGTACATAAAGTTCCGTCAACGGTAAGATCCGCAATATCAAGAATGCGGAATGTAATGTACACACCGATCGCCATGATTCCCCAGATAAGCCCCTGTGCGGCAGCTCCTGGAAGTGCGGTTATTAAACTCATAATCTGCATGTTAAATTATCCTCCTCTTTTTTATGCACGAACAGCGAGAAGGGGAACTCCCTTCTCGCTGTATCAGTGTATAATAGGTTTTTTACCGATTATTCAGCTGTTTTATCTGTTTCGATTGCTTCATATCCATCCGGAATTTTAATACCAAGCTCGTCACAGATGTCTTTGTTGTATTCTTTTGTGAATTTTGGTGCATATTCAATCGGCATTTTGGAGATATCTTCGCCATCCTGAAGGATGCTGACTGCCATTTCGCCGGTTTTGTATCCAAGATCATAGTAGCTGATGGAAAGTGTTGCAACACCACATGCCTGGCAGATACCTTCTTCACCAGCGATTACCGGAACCTTTGCCGGAAGACAGATGTTGTTGATGATCTCAGTATTGGATGCTACAGTATTATCTGTAGGTGCATAGATCACATCACTGTCATTGGCAGCTGTGGTAACAACGGATGAAAGATCGTTGGAATCAGAGAATGCATAATCTTCACAGGTATAACCAAGCTTCTCAAGAGCATCTTTTACTGTATCTACCTGATACTGGGAGTTTGGCTCTGCTGAGCAGTAGAGAAGTCCGACATTTTTTGCATCCGGGAAAAGCTCATGGAGCATATCGGCCTGCTCATCAAGAGGAGCAAGATCAGAAGTACCGGAAATGTTCCCGCCTACTGTTCCGTCAAAGTCATCGATTCCGAGAGCGACACCATATTCGGTAACGGCTGTTCCAAGGATCGGGATATCGGAAGTTCCGGCAGCTGCAGCCTGAAGAGATGCGGTTGCGTTTGCAAGGATCAGGTCTGCCCCTTCTGAAACAAAGCTGTTGATAATGGTAGAACAGGTATTAGAATCACCCTGTGCATTTTGCTCGTCAAATTTTACGGAATCACCCATCTTTTCAGTGATGGCATCCTCAAAACCCTTAGTTGCGGCATCCAGTGCGTCATGCTGGACCAGCTGGCAGATACCTATTGTGTAAGTCTTTTCTTCTTTGGCGCTTACTGTGGCAGCACAGGTTCCTGTTACAAGAGCTGCTGCGAGTACAGCTGTTAAAATACGCTTTTTCATATTGTTTTCCTCCTCACGATGTTGCTGCATTTTTGGATTATTTAAAAATACAACACTGATTGTGTTAATATAACACTTTAACGCTTAAAAGTCAAGAAGAATTAACGTGAAAATATGTTGAGTAAACAGATCCGGAAAACAAAATAAAGCATGAAATGAAATGCAGGCACAGGAAAAAACATACAGTCATATCATATTGTGAATGAAATTCTCAAGGAGAAAGAACATGGCATATAAAATCGTTCTGGATGCCGGACATGGTGGAGAAGATCCGGGTGCTGTTTATAAAGATCGCAAGGAAAAGGATGACAATCTGAAACTGACCCTTGCAGTAGGAAAGATCCTGGAAGAGAATGGCGTGGATGTGGTTTATACCAGGACTACAGATATTTATCAGACTCCTTTTGAAAAAGCGAAAGCTGCAAATGAAGCTGGAGCAGATTTTTTTATTTCTTTTCATCGCAACAGCAGTTCCAAGCCGGAACAATACAATGGAGTTGAAGTACTGATCTATGATAAGAAAGGCATTAAATATCAGATGGCACAGAATATCCTGGGAGCATTGGGAGAACTGGGGTTTCGGGAACTGGGCGTAAAAGAACGTCCGGGGCTGGTAGTGCTCCGGCGCACAAAAATGCCGGCACTTTTGATCGAGACCGGATTTATAAACTCGGAAAAGGATAATCAGCTTTTTGAAAAAAAATTCGAAGAGATTGCCAGAAGCATCGCAGATGCCATTCTGGGAACATTGAATGAGGAAACGGTGGAAGAGCCATTGTATTATCGGGTACAGACAGGAGCATTTCGAAATCGGGAAAATGCAGACAGGATGTTGTATCAGCTGACAGATCAGGGATTTCCGGCGTTTATCCTGAGAGAGAATGATCTTTACAAAGTTCAGGTAGGAGCATATATGCAGCTTGGAAATGCGGTCAATATGGAACAAAGGCTGAGGGACAGTGGATATAGCACAGTGATCGTTACAAAATAGAAAACAGATGATCTGTTAGTGCATCTGCCACGAAAGAGTGATATGATTAGGCAATACAGAAAGCTGGATAAGGGATACCTGTCAGATAAATATCTTTTGATCCGGGATTTAGCTGCAGATGGTAAAGAAAGGACATAGAAAATAATGTACGAAGAGTTTCTGAAACAGATAGAAGATTTCATGTTTATAGAAGATAAGCCGGAAAAAGCGGATGTGATCTTTGTTCCGGGAAACGGATATCCTCAAATGGCGGAAAAAGCAGCGGAGCTTTACAGGAATGGGTTTGCACCAAAGATCCTGCCCAGTGGAAGATACAGTATCACAGCAGGGAGATTTACAGGAGTTCTTGACAAGAAAGAATGTTATTGTGGGACATACAAAACGGAATGGGATTTTTTGAAAGATGTTCTGATGCAGAATGGTGTACCGGAAGAAGCGATTCTGAAAGAAGATCAGGCAACCTACACTTATGAGAACGCAATTTATTCCAGACAGGTAACAGACAGAGAATACCTGGATATCAAAAAGGCGATTCTCTGCTGTAAAACCTGTCATGCAAGACGTGCGTTGATGTATTACAAGTTGCTTTATCCGGATACGGAATTCTTTGTGAGTTCGTGTTGTGTGGATTCTATAGATAAAAATACGTGGATTATGACAAATGATGGAATTGATGAGGTAATGGGGGAAATAACTAGAATAATTAAACAATTTTCATTGATGCTCAAAAAAAATTAATTTAGGGGTGTCGTAAAAAAAAGAATTGTGTTATAATGCATTTGACGAAAAAAAGAAATATCTGTTACGAAAGATTAACAAGATATTAATTTTTGGAGAAATATTGGTTCGAGCGCATGTTACATGCGTTCGATATTTTATATAACTGAATTTTTTGACAAAAGGCAAATATGAATCTTAGATTTTGAATATAGAGGTGCAGATTATTATGAAAAAGAACACAAAGATTACATTTAGCAGAAGCTTTTCAATACTGGCAGCAGCGGCATTGTCCATGACACTGATCGGAGGACAGACCTTTCCGGCATATGCGGAGAACTCTTCAGGTATAGAATCCGGTGCTGTGATCCCGGATAATATAACTATTGACAGCCCTACAGCTCTTGCTAACATTGCGCTCCCATCTAATGCGTATGGAACTCTTTCCTGGGCAGATAGTTCTTATGTTCCGGACAAACGTGTGCAATCCTGTGGGGTAGTGTTCAAACCTGCTGCAGGTGCTGACCTTTCAGGCCTTCCGGGGTGGGACAGTAATTCAGGAACACTTACAGGTTCCGTGACAGTTGTGGTCAGCAGCATTGACAGTACAGAGGAAAATTCCGGAAGTGAGGAAAGTTCCGATTCTTCTGATTCAGATTCAGGAGAATCCTATGGAACCGATGATAAAGAGGAAAATGGAACCGACGTCAATGAGAGTGATGCAGATACTTCTGTAAAAGAAACAGAGGACAGCACTGCAGAGAATGAGGAGAAGAACGAAGGTCTGCAGGATGACAGTGCTCAGGAAAATAAAGAAGATCCGGAGACAACAGGAAAAACGGAGCAGTCTTCTTCAGATTCTTCAGATACAACAGATGCAGCAGATGCCAGTGGAGAGGAAAAAAGGGATCCGGAGATAACAGAAGCTCCGGAGGTAACAGCTGCACCATCTGAGGATAATAAAACTCAGGATGGGGAAGAAGCAGAAGCTGTGGAAACTCCTGCTGTAACGATAACTCCGGCGGCAGAAGATGGTATGGATCCTGATGCAGCATCTGAGAATAGAGACGATGAGAATCATGAAAAAAATAACGATGCTGAAATTACCGCGATCCCGGAAATTACGGAGACTCCTGATACTGAAGAAAACAAGGATAATATTTTTGACAGGAAAGATGATACAGAGGATAAACGCCCTCAGAATGCAGCTACCGATCTGACAGAAACAGAAAAAGAGGAAATTGCGTCTCAAAATCATACCTGTGATGGAATAACTGTATCAGGAATCGATCTTCCGTGGTATGTACAGTTTCGTGTTTCTGGTGGTGAGGACTATCAGTTTACCAATGAAGAAGATGCAACAATCTTTAAATCCTATGAGTTTGAACTCTGGGATACACAGAATAATACAGAGTATAAAATTCCGGATGGGGAGTATATCAGTGTGACTGTACCTGTAAAGGCAGGCTATACATATTCGATTGAACACCTTCTTGATAATGGCGCAATGGAGACCATCATTCCAAGCATGGATGGTGCCACAATGACTTTCAGTACACATTCATTCAGCCCATTTGGCATCGCTGGAAGTAAATCTCTGGTAGGGCCAGATGCTGAAAGCAATACCGGTGCAACGGTTACACCTGCAGCTGATGCTTCATCTTCGGATACTGCATCTTCAGGTACTGCAGATTCTGCAGAAACAGACAGTACAGACACCAATACGGCGGAGACATCTCAGAATCTGATTTCAGATAGCACAGATCAGGAACAGTCTTCTTCTCAGAACAGTGATACGGCGGAGAATGAGGCTGAAGAACAGTCTTCTGCAACAACATCCAAGAAACAGGTAAATACCGGAGATAACACTCAGATCCTTCCGTTTGTGATCTTGTTTGTGGCAGCGGCAGTTGTAGCTGGTGTAGCAGTGTTTTTTAAGAAAAGAAAGAAGTAATGAATAAGAGAAAAAGCTTTCCCATATAATGACTGTGGGAGGGCTTTTTTATGAAGGGAAAAGCAATATTACGATCATTGCTGCTAGCCTATGGAGTGACAGGACTTTTTCTTCTGATACTGGCGTTTCTGCTCTTTCAGTTTGAATTTGGAGGAGGAACGGCGGCGGTGGGGATCATTATTATTTATGTAGTATCCTGCCTGGTCGGAGGTTTTATGGCGGGAAAGATCATACGGAAAGACCGATATATATGGGGGATCGTTACCGGGCTTTCCTATTATGTTCTGCTGCTTCTGGTATCTTTTCTGGCACAGGGGAAATGGGATATGACCTTTGCCCATGCGTTGACTACTTTTTTCATGTGTCTTGGTGGCGGAGCCATTGGTGGGATGCTGTCGTAAAAGCTTACAAAAAAATGCTTTGAAAATCGATGATTTTATGCTATACTAGGCGAAGAATAGAATACATAAAGGAGGATATATCATGGAACATATCAAGACATTAAATACAAAGAACCTTCAGAACACGGTTAAGAAGGGTGGATGTGGCGAATGTCAGACATCCTGTCAGTCTGCTTGCAAGACTTCCTGTACAGTAGGAAACCAGAGCTGCGAGCATAAATAAGAAGCAGCCGTTGAATGAGTGGAAAGCAGCGGGAGATCCGCTGCTTCACTTGTTTTATCTGAAAGTAACAGGTATCCAGCAAAACGCGCCGGAGGGCGCGTTTTGTCGGGTTATAAAAGAATTTTAGAAAGGATTGCGGGAAGATGAGTCTGATTCACCGTTATCAAAGTAATGGATATAATATTGTGCTGGATATCAACAGCGGCTGTATCCACCTAGTAGATGAAGTAACCTATGAGGTGCTGCCGTATCTTGAAGAAGGCATGGAAGCGGCTGCCATTGCTGAGAAGCTTGGCGACCGTTTTAAGAAAGAGGATGTAGAAACCTCTGTAACTGAATGTAAGAAGCTTCAGGAACAGGGAATGCTTTTTACAAAAGATATTTATGAGAATATCATTGATGAATTTACCAAAAACCGCCAGACCGTTGTAAAGGCTCTTTGCCTTCATATTGCTCATGACTGTAATCTGGCATGCAGATATTGTTTTGCAGAAGAAGGAGAGTATCACGGAAGACGTGCGCTGATGTCTTTTGAGGTAGGAAAAAAAGCGTTGGATTTCCTGATCGCTAATTCCGGCTCCAGAAAGAATCTGGAAGTGGATTTCTTTGGCGGCGAGCCTCTTATGAATTGGCAGGTTGTAAAGGATCTTGTGAAATACGGAAGAGAACAGGAGAAACTTCATAACAAAAAATTCCGCTTCACGCTGACAACCAACGGCGTTCTTTTAAATGATGAGGTGATGGAATTCTGCAATAAGGAAATGGGAAATGTTGTCTTAAGCGTGGACGGTAGAAAAGAAGTTCATGACTACATGCGCCCGTTCCGTAAGGGTGCAGGAAGCTATGATCTGATCATGCCGAAATTTGAGAAATTTGCGGAATCCAGAAATCAGGACAAGTATTATGTAAGAGGAACCTTTACTCATCATAATCTTGATTTCTCTCAGGATGTTCTGCATCTGGCAGATCTTGGCTTCAAGCAGATTTCTGTTGAGCCGGTCGTGGCAGCAGATACAGAAGAGTATGCGATCCGTGAGGAGGATATCCCACAGATCCTGGAACAGTATGATATTCTTGCAAAAGAAATGATCAAAAGAGAAAAAGAGGGAAAAGGATTCAACTTCTTCCACTTTATGATAGACCTTACCGGTGGTCCGTGTGTATACAAACGACTTTCCGGATGCGGCTCAGGAACCGAGTACCTGGCTGTTACTCCGTGGGGGGATTTTTATCCATGTCACCAGTTTGTGGGTGAGGAACAGTACCTTATGGGTAATGTAGACGAGGGAATCACAAAGCCTGAAATCGTAAAAGACTTTGGAAGATGTAACGTCTATACGAAACCGGACTGTAAAGACTGTTTTGCCAGATTCTACTGCAGCGGCGGCTGTGCGGCAAATGGTTACCATTTCGGCGGAGATATCCGGGGGAATTATAAGATCGGATGCGAACTCCAGAGGAAGCGTGTGGAGTGCGCTATCATGATAAAAGCCGCTTTGGCGGAATAAGAGAGGAAAAAGAAAATGAAGAAAAGTAGAGGAATTGCAGTGCTGCTTCTGACAGCAATTGTCACAGTATTCTTCTGCTATGTGGCTGCGGTAGGCATTGGTCCTACAGGAACAGGTTCGGCTAAGAATATCAACACCGGACTTGATCTTGCCGGCGGTGTCAGCATCACATACCAGGCTAAGGACAGCAATCCGAGCAAGGAAGACATGTCCGATACTGTTTACAAGATGCAGCAGCGTGTTTCTCAGTACAGTACTGAGGCACAGGCATATCAGGAAGGTTCCAACCGTATCACCATTGAGATTCCAGGAGTATCAGATGCAAATGCGATCCTGGAAGAACTTGGAAAGCCAGGTTCTCTGTATTTTATCGATCAGACAGATGCAGATGGAAACCAGAATTTTACAACAGGAAACAGTGAGAGTGGATATGTTCTTGCAAGAAGTATTGAGGATATCCAGAAAGCCGGATCTGTTGTACTGGAAGGTACAGACGTTGCAGATGCTGAGGGAGGTGCTTATCAGGATTCATCCACAAGCTCCCAGAAATATGCAGTCAGTCTGACTCTTACAAAGAATGGAAAAACCAAATTTGCGGAAGCTACCAAGGCAAATGTTGGAAAGCAGATCGCAATCGTATATGACAATCAGGTTTTAAGCGCTCCGAATGTAAATGAGGAGATTTCCGGCGGAAAAGCTCAGATCACCGGAATGGCAAGTACAGAAGAGGCACAGAATCTTGCTTCTTACATAAGAATCGGTTCCTTAAGTCTTGAGCTTACCGAGCTTCGTTCCAGCGTAGTTGCTGCACAGCTTGGTGAAGAAGCCATCGCAACAAGTGTAAAAGCCGGAGCGATCGGTCTTGTGATCGTTATGCTGATCATGATCATCGCATACCGTATCCCAGGTCTGGTTGCATCTGTTGCACTGGTTCTTTATACAACCTTAATGCTGATCACACTGAATGCCTTTGATATCACCCTTACGCTTCCGGGTATTGCAGGTATCATCCTGGGCATTGGTATGGCAGTGGATGCCAATGTTATCATCTACGCCAGAATCCGTGAGGAGATCGCGGCAGGCCTTTCTGTCCATGCAGCGATCAAAAGTGGATTCGGCAAAGCGTTTTCCGCTATTTTTGATGGAAACATCACAACACTGATCGCGGCTTGTGTGCTGATGTGGCTTGGCTCCGGTTCTGTTAAGGGGTTTGCCTACACGCTGGCAATGGGTATCGTGATCTCCATGTTTACAGCACTGGTTATATCCAGGCTTGTTATTAATGCGGTATACGCAATTGGTGTTCGTGACCCGAAATTCTATGGCATTGCCAAGGAACGTAAGGTTGTGGATTTCGTTGGAAAGAGAAAAATCTTCTTTGCTGTTTCCATTATCCTGATCCTTTGCGGACCTGTAGGAATGCTGGTCCACAGTAATGTGATCGGTGACAAAGCCATGAATTACAGTCTGGAGTTTTCCGGCGGTACTTCTACCAATGTAACCTTCAATAAAGAGATGGATATCAAGGAAATCGATTCCGAGGTAACACCGGTTGTTGAGGCAGTGACAGGTGATAAGAATGTACAGCCGACCAAGGTGCAGGGAACCAATCAGGTAGTGATCAAAACACGTTCTCTGGATCTTAAGGAACGAGAAGCACTGAATAAGGCATTGGAGGAAAATTTTGATGTAGATACAAGTCTGATCACATCGGAGAATATTTCCGCTACTGTCAGCAATGAGATGAGAAGAGACGCTATCGTAGCGGTTATCGTAGCTGCGATCTTCATGCTTCTTTACATCTGGTTCCGTTTTAAGGATATCCGCTTTGCAAGCAGTGCAGTACTTGCACTTCTTCATGATGTCCTGGTCGTACTTGCGTTTTATGTTATTTCCAGAACATCTGTGGGAAATACATTTATTGCGTGTATGCTGACGATCGTAGGTTATTCCATCAATGCTACTATTGTCATCTTCGACCGTATCCGTGAGAATATGAGAGGCAGAAAGAAAGTTGAGGATGAGAAACTGAAAGAGATCGTAAATACCAGTGTTACAGAAACTCTGACACGAAGCATTTACACATCCCTGACAACATTTGTAATGGTTGCAATTCTTTATGTAATGGGTGTTTCCTCAATTAAAGAATTTGCAGCACCGCTGATGGTAGGTATCATCGGTGGAGCATATTCTTCTGTATGCATCACTGGTGCTCTGTGGTACACTATGAAAACATTCAGAAAAAATCGTGTTGCAGCACCGGCAGCTGTAGTAGCTTCCGCAAAGATTTCTTCCGAGAAATCTGAGAAAAAGGTAAAACAGCCATCCGGACAGCAGACAGCTCAGCAGCCGAAGAAGAAAAACCGTAAAAGAGTTGCTGAGCGCCTTGCAGCGCAGGAGGCAGCAAAGCAGCAGAATGATGAGGAGAAATCTGAATAAAATTGCTGAATAACAGAAACGTTCCGTACCGGGAAAGAATATTTCCTGGCGGAACGTTTTTTTGTGTGGCATAAAAAACTTGCAGCTATGCAGGAGTATGAGTTACAATACGGTTATTGTGTTGCTTTGAAGAAAGAAAGCGGCAAAGCATCAAGGAGGAAACAACATGGAACGATGGGTTGTTGCTGCAAAACGGGCGGACTTTGCGGCAATTGGAAAAGAGTTCGGAATTGATCCGGTGATCGCCAGACTGATCCGAAACCGGGATGTACAGGACAGGGATGAAATTCGCAGATATCTTTATGGAAAGGTGGACGAACTGGCTTCTCCACATTTGATGAAAGATGTGGATAAGGCAGTGGAGATCCTGCGGAATAAAATAAAGGAAAAAAAACGCATCCGTATTATAGGCGATTATGACATTGATGGGGTAGTATCGACCTTCATTCTGATCAAAGGACTGAAGCGTGCAGGAGCTCTGGCAGATACATATATTCCGGACCGTGTGGCGGACGGATATGGAATCCATGAGCACCTGATCGAAAGAGCAGTGAATGATGGGATTGACGTAATTGTTACCTGTGATAATGGAATTGCGGCGTACAATGAAATCACTATGGCTAAAGAGAAGGGAATGACGGCGATAATAACCGATCATCATGAAATTCCCTATAAAGAAACGGAAGATGGAAGAGAACTGATCCTTCCGCCGGCTGATGCCATTGTAAATCCAAAACAGCCGGACTGTAATTATCCGGAGAAAAGATTGTGCGGAGCAGTTGTTGCGTTGAAGCTGGTGACAGCTCTCTATGAGGCATGCGGGATTCCGGAAAAAGAGCTGGAAGATTTTCTGGAATTAGGAGCCATTGCCACGGTGGGAGACGTGATGGATCTTCAGGGTGAAAACCGCATCCTTGTAAAGGAAGGCCTGAAACGACTTTCCCACACTTCTAACAAAGGTCTCCGTGAACTGATCCGTGCCAATGGCCTGGAGGATGGGACGATCACTGCCTATCATGTAGGGTTTGTGCTGGGACCATGTATCAATGCCAGTGGAAGACTGGATACCGCTGCACGTTCCCTGAAACTGCTCTGTGCGGAGACGGAAGATGAAGCAGCAAAACTTGCCGGTGATCTGACTGCACTGAATCAAAGCAGAAAAGCTCTCACAGAAGAGGGAAAGGAAGCAGCGATCCGTATTGTGGAAGAGACAGAAATTGGACAGGACAGGGTTCTTGTGATCTATTTACCGGACTGTCACGAAAGTCTGGCCGGAATTATTGCGGGACGTATCCGAGAAAAGTACAATAAACCGGTCTTTGTCCTGACAAAAGGTGAAACAATGGTGAAAGGCAGCGGACGTTCTATAGAAAGCTATTCCATGTTTGAGGAACTGGTAAAATGCGGAGATCTGATGGAACAGTATGGCGGTCATCCTATGGCGGCAGGATTATCCATTAAAGAAGAAAATGTGGAAGAGTTCCGCAGACGGTTAAACGAAAACTGTACTCTGACAGAAAAGGATCTGGCTCCAAAGATCCTGATCGATGTGCCAATGCCGGTTTCCTATATAAATAAGGAACTTGTGGAAGAGATATCCCTGCTGGAGCCTTTTGGAAAGGGAAATACCAAACCGATTTTTGCACAGAAGGGACTTCGGGTTTTAAGCAGCCGTATTCTTGGCAAAAATAGGAATGTGGCAAAGCTTCAGCTATCAGACAGTACCGGCTGTGTAGTGGAAGCAGTATATTTTGGAGAAGCAGATGAATTTGTTGATAGAATAAAAAAATGTGGAAGTATTGCGGTCACATATTATCCTGAGATCAACCGTTATCAGGGAAGAGAGACCTTACAGATCGTAATCCGAAATTATATTACAGAATAACAGGAGAAGGTATCACTAAAATGCAGATCCTGACAGCGAGTAATTGACTGTAAAACAGGAAAGAAGGCTCTGTACTGGGCAATATGCAGTCCAGGGCCTGTCGTAATTCCGCGAGTTCTGTCGGGTTGCACATTGATTCCCTACAGAAAAAGTGCTATACTATCTAACATCTGATTGACAAATTAAACCATTGGAGGTTATTATGAAAAAAATAGAAGAATATGTAAGAAGTATCCCGGACTTTCCAGAGCCAGGGATTATTTTCCGTGACGTTACCAGCGTCCTTCAGGATGCGGATGGATTACAGCTTGCCATTGATTCTATGCAGAATTGTCTGGAGGGTGAGGAGTTCGATGTGATCACAGGTCTTGAATCCAGAGGCTTTATCTTTGGTATGCCGATCGCATATAATCTTCACAAACCCTTTGTTCTGGTCCGCAAAGCAGGAAAACTTCCATGTGAGACCGTTTCCAGAACCTATGAGCTGGAGTATGGAAGTGCAACTATCGAGATGCATAAGGATTCCATCAAGCCGGGACAGAAGGTTGTTATTGTGGATGACCTGATCGCTACGGGCGGAAGCGTGGAAGCTGCCATCAAGCTTGTGGAGGAGCTTGGCGGCGAGGTTGTCAAGGTGGTTTTCCTTATGGAGCTTGCAGGTCTGAAGGGACGTGAGCGTCTCAAAGGTTATGATGTGGCATCTGTGATCTGTTACGACGGAAAATGATTTTTTGTCGGTGGAAGGGGATGTGAACTGTTGTAGTCATACGGCAGTATGAAATTGTGCACAGGCAGGTGGGATTTAATGGCAGAGACAAAAAATACGGAAAAACAAAACATTGAGATACAGAAGGAAGAAGAAAAAAGAGAGTCTGTCCGGAAGGCAGATGCGGCGGTGAAATCCATGCATGATTTTACAAGCCCTGAGGTTCTTTATCAGGAGCTTATAAAAAGCGTGAAGAAATATCATCCGTCTACAGATATTTCCATGATCGAAAAGGCCTATAAAGTGGCCAGCGAGGCACATAAGGATCAGAAACGTAAATCCGGTGAACCTTATATCATTCATCCTCTCTGTGTTGCAATCATCCTTGCGGATCTTGAGCTGGATAAGGAGACCATAGTGGCAGGTCTTCTTCATGATGCGGTAGAGGATACCTGGATGACGTATGAAGAGGTGGAAAAGGAATTTGGTTCTGAGGTAGCACTTCTGGTAGATGGTGTTACCAAGCTGGGACAGCTGTCCTATTCCAAGGACAAGGTAGAGGTTCAGGCTGAGAATTTAAGAAAGATGTTCCTTGCAATGGCTAAGGATATCCGCGTCATCCTGATCAAGCTTGCGGACCGTCTTCATAATATGCGTACCCTGCAATATATGAGACCAGAGAAACAGCAGGAGAAAGCAAGAGAAACCATGGATATCTATGCTCCCATCGCGATGCGGCTTGGTATTTCCAAGATCAAGGTGGAACTGGATGATCTTTCTCTTAAGTATCTGAAGCCGGATGTTTACTATGATCTGGTAGAAAAGGTTGCTCTTCGCAAAAGTGCCCGTGAGGAATTTGTTAATTCTATCGTGAAACAGGTAAAGCAGCATATGGAGGATGCCAATATCAGGGCACAGGTGGATGGCCGTGTGAAGCATTTCTTCAGCATCTATAAGAAGATGGTCAATCAGGATAAAACCATTGATCAGATTTATGACCTGTTTGCTGTACGTATCATTGTAGATACTGTGAAGGACTGTTATGCAGCTCTTGGTGTTATCCATGAGATGTACAAGCCGATCCCCGGCAGATTCAAAGATTATATCGCAATGCCGAAAGCCAATATGTATCAGTCTCTGCATACAACACTGATCGGTCCTAACGGACAGCCTTTCGAAATCCAGATCCGTACATTTGAAATGCATAAAACCGCAGAATACGGTATTGCGGCTCATTGGAAATATAAGGAAACTTCCGATGGTAAGAAACCTGGAAAGAGTGAGGAAGAGAAGCTGAACTGGCTGCGCCAGATCCTGGAGTGGCAGCGTGACATGTCCGATAACCGGGAGTTCATGAGTCTTCTGAAAAATGATCTGGATCTTTTTGCAGACAGTGTTTACTGTTTCACTCCCCAGGGAGATGTAAAAACACTCCCAAACGGTTCTACACCTATTGATTTTGCATACAGCGTGCACAGTGCAGTAGGAAACAAGATGGTAGGTGCCAGGGTCAATGGCAAACTTGTTCCTATTGAATATAAGATCAAAAACGGTGATCGTATTGAGATCATAACATCCCAGAATTCTCAGGGTCCCAGCCGTGACTGGCTGAAGATCGTAAAGAGCACACAGGCTAAGAATAAGATCAACCAGTGGTTTAAGAAAGAACTGAAGGAAGATAATATCCTGAAGGGTAAGGACATGCTGAATCAGTATGCCAAGACCAAGGGCTTTAAACCAGGCATATATACCAAGCCACAGTATATGGAATCGGTAATGCATAAATATGGTTTCCGAGACTGGGATTCTGTATTGGCAGCGATCGGACATGGCGGCCTGAAAGAAGGTCAGGTGTTTAACAAGCTGGTAGAAGCCTATGAGAGGGAGCATAAGAAGAATCTTACAGATGAACAGGTCCTGGAGGCAGCTTCCGAATCACAGGAGAAGCTTCACATTGCCAAGAGTAAGAGTGGCATTGTAGTAAAAGGCATTCATGATGTGGCAGTTCGTTTTTCCAAATGCTGTAGTCCGATCCCGGGAGATGAGATCGTAGGCTTTGTAACAAGAGGAAGAGGGATCACCATTCATCGTACAGACTGTGTGAATGTGCTCAACATGCCTGAGATTGACCGGAAACGTCTCATTGAAGCAGAGTGGCAGATGCCAGACAGAGCGGATTCCGAGAAATACGAAGCGGAGATCCAGGTTTATGCAAATAACCGTACCGGACTTCTGGTGGATATTTCCAAGATCTTTACAGAGAGGAAGATCGATCTTCGTTCTATTAACAGCCGTACCAACAAGCAGGAACGCGCCACGATTTCCATGTCCTTTAATGTATGCAGCAAACAGGAACTGAATTCTCTGATCGAAAAGATCCGTCAGGTTGAAAGTGTTCTTGATGTAGAGCGAACAACGGGCTGACCCGATAAACGGAGGAATTTTTATGAGTAAACTTGAAATGCAGCAGTGTGTGCTGGGCCAGGTGTTTACCAACTGCTATTTTCTGAAAAATAAAGAGACCGGAGAACTGCTGATCGTAGACCCGGGAGACTATGCAGAAAAAGTTTTTCAGAAAGTATCTCTTATGCAGGGAAAACCGGTGGGGATCCTTCTGACACATGGTCATTTTGATCACATCATGGCTGTAAAGGAAGTGAAGGAAAAATATCAGATCCCGGTTTATGCATGCATGCAGGAAGAAGTGATGCTGGCAGAGCCCACGATAAATATGACTGCTGTTTATGGAAGTGCCTGTTCAATTAAGCCGGATGTTCTTCTGGATGACGGGCAGATTTTCGAAGCGGCCGGATTTTCCATCCAGATGTTCCACACACCGGGACATACCAAAGGAAGCTGCTGCTATTATATCAAAGACGAAGGTGTGCTTTTCAGCGGAGATACATTGTTTTGCGGCTCTGTGGGAAGAACCGATTTTCCTGGCGGAAGTTCTGCTGAGATCGTAAGAAGCCTTCACAAGCTTGTGGATACTTTGCCAGAGGATACAGAAGTATTTCCGGGGCATGACGCATCCACAACCATTGGTTATGAAAAGAGGTATAATCCATTTGTATAAGATTGGCATTTTGTTTCAGAACAGAGATTTTGAGCATGATGTGTATGAACTGATCAAAGCGTTTTATCCCGGAAATGAGATCGTTTCTCTTTATGAAGAGGATGATGCGGATTATGATATCCGCTTCCGGGTCTCACGTGATGAAGAAGGTTATACCATCAGTTACAACAACGGAATAGAGAAAAAAACAGCTCATGGGGCTGTGATAGAAGGGCAATCCAGTGGAGAAGCTTCGGATGCCCTTATTTCTTGCAATGATGCCCATGATATCCGCAGAAAAAATAAAGACGCGATCAAATACGCCCTGTATCAGATGCTTTCCAAAGCTACAGGAAAGACACTTCCCTGGGGAAATCTTACAGGCATCCGTCCTGTGAAAATGGCTATGGGAATGCTGGAGTCCGGAATGAAAAATACGGAGATCGCCAGATATATGAGAAATCAGTATCTGGTAAGTCCGGAGAAAACAGCTCTTGCAGTTACCATCGCAAATCGTGAGCGGGATATCCTGAAAAACATTGATTATGAAAACGGCTACAGCCTTTATGTTGGCATTCCTTTCTGTCCGAGTATCTGTCTGTACTGTTCATTCAGTTCCTATCCGCTGGAGAGATGGCGTAAATATGTGGAGGCGTATCTGGATGCGCTGGTAAAGGAAATTCGGGCTGTTTCCGGGATGATGAAAAACCGGAAGCTGGATACGGTCTATATCGGTGGGGGAACACCTACCACACTGGAGCCGGATCAGCTTCGGAGACTTCTTGGCGCGATCACGGAATATTTTCCCTGTGAGGAGCTGGAAGAATTTACGGTTGAGGCAGGAAGACCGGACAGTATAACCTTGGAAAAGCTTCAGGCGATCCGGGAGTTTCCGGTTACCAGGATTTCTGTAAATCCACAGACCATGAATCAGGAAACCCTGGATATCATTGGCAGACGTCATACAGTAGAACAGACAAAGAATGCGTTTCATCTGGCAAGAAAAGCCGGATTCGACAATATCAATATGGATCTGATCGTGGGTCTTCCCGGCGAAGATATCACAAAAGTGCAGCATACACTGGACGAGGTAAAAGCTCTCGGGCCGGACAGCCTGACCGTGCATTCTCTTGCTGTGAAGCGTGCGGCAAGACTGAATATTTTCCGTGATAAATACCAGGAGATGACCTTTGAAAACAATCAGGAGATCATGGATCTGACTATGAAAACTGCCTACGAGATGGGAATGGGCCCTTATTATCTGTACAGACAGAAGAATATGAAGGGGAATTTTGAGAACGTCGGGTATTCTGAGGTTGACAAAGCAGGGATTTACAATATACTGATTATGGAGGAAAAGCAGCCGATCATCGCACTGGGTGCAGGTGGTTCCTCCAAGCTTGTGTTTGATCACGGACAGCGCATTGAGCGTGTGGAGAATGTGAAGGATGTTGTCAATTATATCACACGTATCGATGAAATGATCGAGAGAAAACGCGAGGGCATTGCAAAATGGCTGTAGACGGAAAGGAGAGACGGATCCTTGAAAAGCGTACAGAAGATAAGTGAAACTACGCAGGACCGGATCCTGGAAATGGATCTTTCCGCAGAGCTGAAACATGGGGTTGTTGTCAGTAACCTTGCCTATGATGTGGCAAAGGAGCTTGGTCTTGGTGAGAAAGAATGTTATCAGCTGGCTATTGCCGGAATGCTCCATGATATAGGCAAGCTGAAACTGGAAGGATACATTAATGGCCAAGAGCAGAATCCGATGGTCATTGAAGAACTGAAATATGTTCGCATGCACTCCACATTAGGTTACGAGATCCTGAAAGACCAGGGATATTCCGATTATGTTCTGGAAAGTATTCTTTATCATCATGAGAATTTTGACGGCAGCGGTTATCCCAGCAACAGAAGCGGAAAGGATATCCCTATGGGTGCAAGGATCCTGAGAGTATGTGATGTATATGCGGCTTTGAGTATGGACAGACCATATCGGAAAGCTCTGGAAAATGATGAAGTTTTAAGACTGATGATCGATGAGATTAAAAACTTTGACATGCAGGTGTTTCTTGCATTTCAGAGGGTGATTCATAAAGGAGGAAACTATGGCATTAAAAAAGAAACCAGTTACAGGAATGAAGGACATTTTACCGAAGGAAATGGCAATCCGTAACTATGTGATGAATATGATCAGAGAGACGTACGGAACCTTTGGTTTTTCCGCGATCGAGACTCCCTGTGTAGAACATATTGAGAATCTCTGTAGCAAGCAGGGCGGTGAAAATGAAAAGCTGATCTTCAAGATCATGAAGAGAGGCGAGAAACTGAAACTGGATACTGCAAAAACAGAGAATGATCTGACAGATTCCGGACTTCGCTATGACCTGACCGTACCGCTTTCCAGATATTATTCCAATAATGCAAACGAGCTTCCGGCTCCGTTTAAGGCACTTCAGATGGGAAATGTATGGAGAGCTGACCGTCCGCAGAGAGGTCGTTTCCGTCAGTTTATGCAGTGTGATATCGATATCCTGGGTGAGCCGACCTATCTTGCTGAGATCGAGCTTGTACTTGCAACTACAACACTTCTTGGAAAACTGGATTTCCAGAACTTTACGATCCGTATCAATGACAGAAGGATCCTGAAGGCAATGGCTCAGTACAGCGGATTCCCGGCAGAGAGCTTTGATACTGTCTTTATTATTCTTGACAAGATGGATAAGATCGGCATCGAGGGAGTTGCAGAGGAGCTTGAGAAAGAGGGCTTTGAGAAAGAGAGCATTGACACTTATCTTGGACTTTTCCGTGAGATCACCAACGATGTTGAGGGTGTCCGTTATATTAAAGAAAAACTTTCTGATGTTCTGGAAGCAGGTATTGCAGAGGATCTTGAAACGATCATCAACACTGTAGAATCTGTAAAAACAGCAGACTTCAAAATGTCCTTTGACCCTACACTGGTACGTGGAATGTCCTATTACACAGGTCCGATCTTTGAGATTTCCATGGATGAGTTCGGCGGAAGCGTCGGTGGAGGCGGACGTTACGATGAGATGATCGGTAAATTTACAGGAAATAATACCTGTGCTTGCGGTTTCTCCATTGGATTTGAGAGAATCGTTATGCTGCTTCTTGAGAGAGGCTATGAGATTCCAACCAAGAATGGCAAGAAAGCATATCTGATCGAGAAGAACATGCCGGCAGACAAGCTTCTGAACATCCTGAAACAGGCAACTGAGGAAAGAAGTGCAGGTACACAGATCAATATCTCTATCATGAAAAAGAACAAAAAATTCCAGAAAGACCAGCTGGCAGCAGATGGTTATACAGAGTATGTAGAATTTTTCAACAGAGACTGAAACTGCCCGTCTGAAAACGGAGATAGCAGAGTAAATTAAAATGACTATGAAAAAAATAGTCAGAGGAGGATAAAGAGATGGCTGAAAGCATGCAGGGACTGCACAGAACTTGCCGATGTGCAGAAGTGACCACAGAGATGGTCGGAAAAGAAGTAACATTAATGGGATGGGTGGCAAAAGCCAGAAATAAAGGAGGTCTTGTATTTGTGGATCTTCGTGACCGTTCCGGGATCATGCAGCTGATTTTTGAGAATGGCAGCATTGACGAGGAAGGCTTTACAAAAGCAGGTAAACTGCGTAGTGAGTTTGTTATTGCTGTAACCGGTACCGTAGAGAAACGTGGAGGAGCAGTAAACGAGAATCTTGCAACTGGCGAGATCGAGCTTCGTGTAAAATCCCTCCGTGTTCTTGCTGAGGCAGATGTTCCTCCATTCCCGATCGAGGAGAATAGCAAGACAAAAGATGAGATCCGACTTAAATATCGTTATCTTGATTTAAGAAGACCAGATCTTCAGAGAAATATCATGATGAAGAGCAAGGTTGCCCAGCTTACAAGACAGTTCTTTACAGAAGAGGGATTCCTTGAGATTGAGACACCGATGCTTGGAAAGAGTACTCCTGAGGGAGCCAGAGACTATCTGGTACCATCACGTGTTCATCCGGGAAGCTTCTATGGCCTTCCACAGTCTCCGCAGCTGTACAAGCAGCTTCTGATGTGCTCCGGATTTGATCGTTATATCCAGATCGCAAGATGCTTCCGTGATGAGGATCTTCGTGCTGACCGTCAGCCGGAGTTCACACAGATCGATATGGAGCTTTCCTTTGTTGATGTAGACGATGTTATCGATGTTAACGAGAGATATCTTGCATTCCTGTTCAAAGAAGTTCTGGATATCGATGTAAAACTCCCGATCCAGAGAATTACCTGGCAGGAAGCTATGGATCGTTTTGGTTCCGACAAGCCGGATATGCGTTTCGGTATGGAACTTCATGATGTCAGTGATATCGTAAAAGACTGCGGATTTGGTGTGTTCACAGGTGCACTTGAGAACGGCGGAAGTGTTCGTGGTATCAATGCAGAAGGTCAGGGCGCAATGCCGAGAAAGAAGATCGATAAGCTTGTTGAGTTCGTAAAAGGTTATGGTGCAAAAGGTCTTGCATACATTGCCATTGCAGAGGACGGAACCAGAAAATCTTCTTTCGCCAAGTTTATGACAGATGAAGAGATGGATGCTCTTGTAAAAGCTATGGACGGCAAGCCGGGAGATCTTCTTCTTTTTGCAGCAGATAAGACAAAATTGGTATACGATGTACTGGGAGCACTCCGTCTTGAGCTTGCAAAACAGATGGATCTTTTAGATAAAAATGAGTATCGTTTCGTATGGGTAACAGAGTTCCCGCTTCTTGAGTGGAGCGAGGAGGAGAACCGTTTTACAGCAATGCACCATCCGTTCACCATGCTTATGGAGGAGGATCTTCCGCTTCTTGACACAGATCCGGGAAAGGTTCGTGCAAAAGCATACGACATCGTTCTTAACGGAAATGAGATTGGCGGTGGCAGCGTGCGTATCCATCAGGATGATATTCAGGAAAGAATGTTTGAGGCACTTGGCTTCACAAAAGAAGCTGCACATGAGCAGTTCGGATTCCTTCTGGATGCCTTCAAATATGGAGTTCCGCCACACGCAGGACTTGCATATGGCCTTGACAGACTTGTTATGCTTATGGCAAAGGCAGATACGATCCGTGATGTTATTGCATTCCCGAAGGTTAAGGATGCCTCCTGTCTGATGACTCAGTCTCCTAGTCAGGTAAGTGAGGCACAGCTTCATGAGCTGGGACTTGACCTTGAGCCGCAGAAAGAAGAGGAAGAATAAAAAATCATGCAGCCGACAATCTATACATTTCTGATCGTTTGCCCACTTGTATTTCTTGCCGGATTTGTAGATGCTGTAGCAGGCGGGGGAGGACTGATCTCCCTGCCTGCTTATCTTTTGGCCGGAGTTCCTGTACATAATGCTGTTGCCACCAACAAGCTGTCATCAGCAACAGGAACATTGATCTCAACTGTCCGTCTGTGCAAAAATAAATTTGTGGACTGGATCCTGGTGCTTCCATGTATTCCAATGGCACTCCTGGGATCTTCCATAGGAGCTCACCTTGCTCTTATAGCCAGTGATAAGCTCCTGCGTTATATGCTGATCCCTGTTCTTCCGGTGGTTGCTTTTTATGTGCTGCGCAAGAAAAATATGGATGAGAAGGGTGGCGAGATCGCCAGAAAAAAACAGATCCTGCTCTGTGCCGTATGCTCTCTTGCTGTAGGATGCTACGATGGATTTTATGGACCAGGAACAGGAACTTTTCTCCTGCTTTTGTTTACAGGATTGGGAAAAATGAGTGTGGCAAAAGCATCCGGTACCATGAAGGTTACCAACCTCTCTTCTAATGTAGCGGCTCTTGTTGTATTTCTGCTCAGCGGAAAGATTGTGATCATGCTTGGAATTGCAGCGTCAGTGTTCTCGATCGCAGGACATTATACCGGTGCAGGTATGGTTATGAAAAACGGAAGCCGGATCATACGGCCTATTATTCTTATAGTCCTTGCATTGCTTTTTATAAAGATCATATCCGGAATATAAAAAAGAAGAATATAAAAAACCCGTGAAGATCACGCTTTCCTGTCAGAGAAAGCAGATATTCACGGGTTTTCTAGCTTTTATTCTTTATTCGTTATCTTCGGTAGAATCTTCAGGAACCGGTGAAGCGGTAAGAGTTCCGAAGATGGCATTGCCCAGTTCGGTACCTGCATTCTCAAGCTTCCAGGATGCACCATCGTTTGTGAGATGGAAGGTAGCAGTGGCAGTTATGGTTGCCTGATTATTCCTGATACTGTCCAGAAGCAGTTCATGTGATTTGTTGTAACGCTTCTGGGAACCGTCGATCACTGCATCAGCAGAAGCCAGATAAGTATTCAATTCTTTTTCGTACTGTGTAAGAATGGAATTACTGTCAAATGTGGTAAGCTCTGCGTCCACCTCAGCAAGATATCCGGAAACAGAGGTGCTTGATATTTTGTAGTTAAAACAGGAGTGAAACTGTTCCATAAGGGCAGAGGCAATGGCGTTTTTTGCCGAATCTGAAGTGTTCAGAATGGAATCCAGCCCTAAATAATTAGCCATCTGCTTTACATCCATTTCCTGAAGCGTTTTCAGATAGACGGTAAGCGTTTCGGCAGGCGGCACAAGATCAGGATCGGACAGATAGGTGATAAGGCCACCGACCAGATCATTTTCGAGAGAGGAACTGTGCGTAATCTCCCAGTCAGGTTCTGAAGAAGATCCAAGATTGTTTAGTTGGATGGAAGTATTGCGTTCTGCAGAACTGTACGTGTTATTCTTGAGAAGCTTGTACAGGAGCAGATAACGCTGCTCCAGGGAATTTCCGTTATCATTTTCTTTACCGGAGGCGGTTTCCAGTATTTCTTCCTGAAGGCTTGCAGAAACAAAATCACTGGCAAGAGCCTTAGCATCCAGAGTAGTAAGCTTAAGCTGCGCAGAAGCATTTTTTTCGTCGCTATCAACGGATATACCCAGGATTTTGTAATCGAAATTCTGAAAGAAGAGAGAAAATACTTCTTTTATGTCAGCAGAAAGCTTTGTGCTGTCATCAGAATCCGGAAACAGTTCCTGATAGGATATGTACTGCATGGTTGTTTCAGAGTCCAGATTTTTAAGAAGATCCAGATCTTTTTTGATCGCCTTCTCCGCATGAGCTTTGGCCGACTGGGAGCAGCTACATAAAAAAACTGAGAGAAGAATGATCATCAAGAAAGCCAGCAGATGTTTCACTGTCTTCATATTGTTCTTTCCTTTCAAAAAAGTTATATTATAACATTTTAGCAGATAAAGTACCGAAAGTCAAAATATCGCAAAAATGGAGAAAAAGGAGACTTTTTTATGAAAAATCTGTGAAATCTGCATCGTTTTCTTCAGGGACTTTTCTTTTTAGAGTGAATCTGCTATGATGTTTGAAGCAACAGATAGTTTCAGTACGATGCTGAGAAAAGGGGACAGATATGAAAAAACGTATTTTGATCGCACTTGGGGTCCTTGTACTTGCAGCCGGTATCGGAGCCGGTGGATGGTATTATTATACACATCATGCAGGGTCCGCAGGAGGCAGCGATATTGTATATGTAACAAAGATAAGCAAGCTTTCGGAAATGGATTCCGGAGTGGAAAACCGATATGCAGGTGTTGTGGAACCGCAGGAAACGGTTCAGGTAAAGATCGAAAGCGGCCGAAAGGTAAAAGAAGTTCAGGTAAAGACCGGTCAGGAAGTCAAGAAAGGGCAGCTTCTTTTTCAGTATGATCTTGGAAGTATCCAGCAAAGTCTTCAGGAAGCACAGCTGGCCTTGGACCGCCTGAAAAACGAACAGTTAAGTATATCTGATCAGATCACTACACTGGAAGCTGAGAAAAAGAAAGCTACAGCAGATAATCAGCTTTCCTATACAATAGAGATCGAAACACAGAAAATGAATCTCAAGAAGAATGAATATGATCAGAAAAGCAAACAGGCAGAGATCGATAAGCTTTCCCAGGCAACGCAGAATACCGAGGTGCGCAGTGAGATCGATGGAGTGATCCAGAAGATCGATACCTCCAAGATGGGCAGCGATGATTCTGAGGGCGTGGAGGATACGCTGACAGAAGGCACGACGGATTCCACAGATTCCAGTTCCGGAGACAGCTCCGGCAATGCATTTATCACGCTCCTGAGTACAGGTGCTTATCGTGTAAAGGGAACGGTAAATGAAATAAACCGTGATTCGATCATAGAGGGAACTCCTGTGATCATTCGTTCCAGAGTGGATTCTTCAAAAACCTGGAAGGGCACCATGGGCTCTGTTGACCTGGATAATTCTACCAGCAACAGCAGTTCGGATATGGCAATGTTCGGAATGTCCAGTGCCAGTGATGATCAGACATCATCCAGTACCTATCCGTTTTATGTGAATCTGGATTCATCTGAGGGTCTGATGCTGGGGCAGCATGTGTATATTGAACCGGACGAAGGACAGGATGAGAAGAAGTCCGGTATCTGGCTGAACGATTATTTTATCGTGGATGCGGATACAGACAGCCCATATGTCTGGATCGCAAACGGTCAGAACAAGCTGGAGAAGAGAGATGTCATATTAGGACAGTATGATGAAGATCTTGGGGAATATGAGATCGCAGACGGACTTTCTGAAAAAGATAAGATCGCATTTCCGACAGATGAGCTGAAAGAAGGTATGTCTGTCACAGAAGGTACTGCAGATCAGACTACAGCGGCGATGTGGGATGATTCCGAGGATGATGAAAGTATTGATGATTCTGCGTACACGGAAAGTGATGGCTCAGAGCCTGAAATGATCGAAGATGGAGTGATCGACAGTGACATGATGGATGCGACAGACGATATTTCTTCGGGAGATGACCTTGTTCCGATGGAAGGAGCGCCGACAGAATGATTTTGGATTTAAAAGGAATATATAAGGATTATCAACAGGGGAAAATGACGGTACCTGTATTGAAAGATGTAGATTTTTCCATGGAGGAGGGAGAATATGTGGCGATCATGGGACCTTCCGGTTCCGGAAAGACTACACTGATGAATATTATCGGATGCCTGGACAAACCTACCAAGGGAACTTTTCTCCTGAATGGAGAAGATATTGCCAAATGTACAGAGAATGAGATGTCAGATATCCGTCTGAAAACGATCGGATTTGTATTTCAGAGCTTTCATCTCCTTCCAAGGCAGAGTGCGCTGACAAATGTGGAACTGCCGCTGAATTATGCAAGGGTTCCCAAAAAGGAGCGCCGGGAACGTGCACGAAAAGCTCTGGAGCGTGTAGGCCTTGCCGACAGGGTGGATTTTAAGCCCAACCAGCTTTCCGGAGGACAGATGCAGAGAGTGGCTATTGCAAGAGCAATCGTAAACAATCCCAAGCTTTTGCTGGCAGATGAGCCTACTGGGGCACTGGATACGAAATCGGGAGCACAGGTTATGGAACTGTTTCAGAAGCTGAACGATGAGGGAGTTTCTGTGCTGATGATCACACATGACCCGGAGATCGCGGCACATGCCAAACGGGTTGTTATGATCCGTGACGGTGAGCTGCAGGAAAAGAGGTGATAGAATGAAAGTGGTGAAGAGAGTGATCGTTGGTGTACTGGTTGCGGCATTGGCAGCCGGAGGAATCTACACAGGGCTTATGCATGTGAAAGAATCCAAGGTAACAGAGGTGCCGGTAACCAGCGTCAGCAATCTTCAGACGGACTGGTATTCGGAGACAACACTGGATGGAACCATCACCACGAATGTTTCTCAGAATGTAAATATGGATAAAGATATGATCATCGAGAAAATATATGTATCCCAGGGTGATGATGTAAAAAAAGGCGATAATCTGATCTCCTTTGATATGACACTTGTAGAGATGGAACTGAATATTGCAAAGCTGAAACAGCAGAAGCAGGAGCAGGATCTGACCAAAGCACAGAACCGTCTGACAAGTCTTCAGAATGGAGGTCCCATCGAAGACAGTACAGACAGTACTGATGATACGGACCTGAATCTTACAGGTGGTGATACAGGAGGTGACGGAGAAATGACAAATACCGATACACCTTCCGGAAGTGACGGAGACGAGGATATGCAGTCAACTACTGGTTCCGCGGCTACTGCAGATGGCAGCTATCTTGCAGCGGTTTCCTCCAAGCCATTACTTCTCAGTGCCTTTACAGATACAGAAGGAGATCTTGAAGATTCTGCAGAGAAAGTTACCGAAGAAATGCCGTCCGGAGAAACGACGGACAGTGAAACAGAGCAGATGACCGGAGATGACACAGCGGATATGGAAGAGGATACAACTGCATCCGATGAGGATCTGATCATGGATCCGACCTACCAGGATCCTACTGCCAATGATATTACAGACGGAGAGACTACGGACTGGGGTTCCGGAGAAGATGACACCCCAACGGTATCTCCGACACCGACTCCCACACTGGGACCCAATGAGCTTCCTGATCCCAATATAACAGAACCGGAAATTCCGGGGATCACAGATGGTGAACCGGAATTTTATCAGAAGCTGGATTATACTTCTCAGCCGTTTACAGGAACCGGTACGGAAGAAGATCCCTATGTTTTTCTTGTAAGCAGTGCCAAAGGCAAAGTTACGGTGATGGGATCTTTCTTTAACAGAATGGCGGGATACAGTGAGGATGGAACCAAAGTGGTCCAGAAAGGCGGCAGCTGGTTCCAGCTGGAGTTTCATGAGAATGATACCATTGCTGATTTTCAGGACAGAACACTTTCCTGTACAGGATATTATCTGATCGATGGAAGTCTTCTTGAAAATCCGGTATATATGTATGCGGAAACAGAATTTACACTGGACGAGGCTTCCAAATATGACAAAAATGATGATGAGATACCGGATGACAGCGGTGATGGAGATGACGGTACTGATGGCACAACCATGTCAAGAGAGGATGCGATCAAGATCCAGAAAAACAAGATCGCAAGTTTGAAACTGGATATTGAGGAAAATAATCTGAAAATCACCAAGCTGGAGAACAAAATAAAAAACAAGCTGATAACAAGCAAACTGGATGGAACGGTTGCTTACATCGGAGATGAAGTCACAGGTTCTTATAATGGAGATGCTTTTCTGAAAGTAAAAAGCAAAGATGGTTTTTATGTTACCGGAACGGTCAGCGAACTGATGCTGGATCAGATGAAGGAGGGAACACTTCTTCAGTGTACCAGTTATAATTCCGGCAGCTTTGAGGCGAAGGTACTGAATGTATCCGATTACCCGGTGGATTCTTCAAATGCTTATTATGGTGGAGATTCTAATCCCAATGTATCGTATTACACCTTTAATGCAGAGATCACAGATCGTTCATTGCAGTTTACCGACCAGGATTATGTGACGGTATCTCTGAAGTCAAATAAACTTGCCGAAGGCAGTATGGTTGTGATGAAGGCATTTATCCGTACGGAAAATGGAACCAGCTATGTATACAAAGACGTGAAGGGAACACTGAAAAAGCAGCAGATCACAGTGGGAAGCATTGTGAACAGCGGATATTATGCAGTTGTAACTTCAGGTCTGAAATCCGATGATCTTCTTGCTTTCCCATATGGTGATGCCGTGAAGGAGGGAGCCAAGACAAAAGAAGTAACTTTGGATGATATGTACAATGAATAAATAACAGGAAGGAGAAATTTCATGTTTGAAAATATACGCCTGGCTTTTCAGGGAATATGGTCACATAAGATGAGATCCTTTCTGACCATGCTGGGTATTATTATTGGTATTGCATCTATTATTGCAATTGTATCTACGATCAAAGGTACCAGTGAGCAGATCAAGGAAGATCTGATCGGGTCCGGAAACAATACCGTACAGGTTATGCTCTATGACGGAGACAGTACATACGATATGGATTATGGTTCTTACGGAAGCTCGGCCACACCGCCGGTTATTTCTGATTCCCAGAAAACGGCGATCGGAGACTTGGATCATGTGATCAGTTCTACATTTTATTACAGCAGCCAGTCTGCCAGTGTTTATTATAAAAACACAAGCTTTCAGGGCGGAACCGTGTACGGGATCGACAGCAATTATCTGAAAACGATGGGATACCTGGTCCAGTCCGGGCGGGGATTTGTACAAAAAGATTATGACAGCTACCGAAAGGTTGCTCTTGTGGATTCCAATGCTGCACAGAATATTTTCGGAAGTGAGAGCCCTGTAGGGAAAACCATTGAGGTGGGATCAGAACCGTATATTATTGTAGGTGTGATCACTCAGAGTGAGGACAGCATGCCGAAGATCAATACGATTTCTGAGTACGAGGAATATTCGCAGACGATCATGGGAAGCGTGATGATCCCAGATACTACCTGGCCTGTTGCATTTAAATTTGATCAGCCGCAAAATGTGACAGTCCGTGCAGACAGCACAGATAATATGAGTTCTGTAGGAAAAGCAGCAGAGGATATTCTGAATACAGGAATCCAGAATGAAAAAAACAAATCGAACTTTAAATATAAAGCGGAAGACATTATGGAGAAGGTCAAGAATCTCCAGAAGCTCAGCGAAAGTACCAATCAGCAGCTGATCTGGATCGCAAGTATCTCCCTGCTTGTTGGTGGTATCGGTGTTATGAATATCATGCTTGTATCTGTCACAGAACGTACCAGCGAGATCGGACTGAAAAAAGCTATCGGAGCAAGAAAAAAAGTGATCCTGGGACAGTTTCTGACGGAAGCTTCGGTGCTGACCAGTATCGGAGGAATCATTGGTGTGGTCCTTGGGATCATCCTGTCAAAAATGGTGTCTCAGGTGTCAGGAGCACCAACAGCCATCAGCGTTCCGGCAATTATCGGTTCGGTGGTATTTTCCATGCTGATCGGTCTGATCTTCGGACTTCTCCCATCTGTAAAGGCAGCTAATCTTAATCCGATCGATGCCCTTCGCAGTGAATAAAAAGATATACATACATATAGCATCTGCAATTGCCGGAAGGATTCCGGCGGCAGATGCTTATTTTTATATCTGAAAGTATTGTTCAGGTTTTATGAAGCTCTGCGGTCTTTATTTTGTCACTTTTGCTGTATATATGACAAAAAAAGAAAGTATAAATAGAGTTTTTACAGGTTTTTTAGAGATCATAAAAAAATCGTGGCAGAATCTTTGGATAGTGTGATATAATACGTCATAAGTGGGCAAATATAAAAACAGAAGGAGATAATTTCATGAAGGTTTTGGAAGGTAAATCTGTATTTTCCGGTATTGCGATCGGTAAGATCTCAATCCTCCAGAAAGTTGACGCCAGTGTTAAACGTGTTCACGTGGAGGATCCGGAAGAAGAGGTAAAGCGTGTGGAGGCAGCCAGAGAGCAGGCTGTGGCACAGCTTCAGAAGCTTTATGACAAGGCTCTTCAGGAAGTTGGAGAGTCCGGAGCGGCAATCTTTGAGGTTCATCAGATGATGCTGGATGATGATGACTATCTGGATTCCATCCACAACATTATCCGTACAGAGTCTGTAAATGCAGAATATGCGGTTGCAACAACTGGTGATAACTTCTCATCAATGTTCGCACAGATGGACGATGATTATATGAAAGCAAGAGCAGCTGATGTAAAGGATATCTCAGACCGTCTGGTACGTGTGCTTTCCGGCCATGGAGATGGAGAGCTTGAAGCATCCGAGCCGGTGATCGTAGTTGCAGAGGATCTTGCACCAAGTGAGACTGTACAGATGGATAAGAGTAAGGTTCTTGCTTTTGTCACAAGAAAAGGTTCTTCTAACTCACATACTGCGATTCTTGCGAGAACCATGAATATTCCGGCGCTGATCAATATTGAATACGATGAGTCCATGGATGGTAAGATGGCAGTCGTAGACGGAAAGAGCGGAAATCTGATCGTTGGGCCGGATGCAGAGACCCTTAAAAAATATGAGGATATGCGTGCCGATGAACTTGCACAGCGTGCAATGCTTAAAGAGCTGAAAGGTAAAGAAACTGTTACCAAGAGCGGTCGTAAGCTCCACCTTTATGCCAACATCGGAAGTACAGGTGATGTTGCGAATGTACTTGCCAATGATGCGGAAGGCATCGGACTTTTCCGAAGTGAGTTCGTATACCTGGAAAAAGAAGACTATCCTACAGAGGAAGAGCAGTTCCAGGTTTACAAGACCGTAGCTCAGAATATGGCCGGCAAAAAAGTTATCATTCGTACTCTGGATATCGGAGCGGACAAGCAGATCGATTATTTCAATATGGCGCATGAGGAGAACCCTGCAATGGGATATCGTGCGATCCGTATCTGTCTGGACCGTCCGGAAGTATTTAAGACACAGCTGAGAGCACTTTTCCGCGCAAGCATGTTCGGAAATATTTCCATCATGTATCCGATGATCATCTCTGTAACAGAGGTGAAGCAGATCAAGGCCATTGTAGCAGAAGTAAAAGCAGAGCTTAAGGAACAGGGGATCCCGTTCCGTGATGACGTGGAGCAGGGTATCATGATCGAGACTCCGGCAGCTGTTATGATCAGTGATCTTCTTGCAAAAGAGGTTGATTTCTTCAGTATCGGAACCAATGATCTGACCCAGTATACACTGGCTATTGACCGTCAGAATGCAAAGCTTGACAACATTTATGATTCCCATCATGAGGCAGTTCTCCGTATGATCCAGATGGTTGTGGATAATGCACACAAAGAAGGTATCTGGGCCGGAATCTGTGGTGAGCTTGGTGCAGATACTACACTTACTGAGAGATTTGTAGAGATGGGACTGGATGAGTTGTCCGTATCTCCGACATTTGTTCTTCCGGTTCGAAAGATCGTAAGAGAAATGAAATAAAACACAGATCATAAATAGATAAGGATATTTTTGATAAATAGTGTGACAGCTGCTGTGCATAAATATTTGTATGGCAGCTGTTTTTTTTAGTTACTGTTTGCGGTTACTGTTCACTGGTAATATTCCGCGAGGTGTTTTTTGTGAGCGAAGGTCACAGAAAATTTCCAATTGTGATATAGAAAAAAATATGATACACTAACATCATGGCTTTCTACAGCAGTTCAAAGAATTAGTTCATCAGGGGCTGATGCATTAATTCTTTGAACTGTGAGATAACAGACCAGGAGGAGAGAAAAGAATGGGCAAAATTGCCATTGTAACAGACAGCAACAGCGGTATCACACAGGCACAGGCCGAAGAGCTTGGCGTTTATGTGATACCGATGCCGTTTTATATTAATGAAAAAATGTATCTTGAAGGTGTAACTCTCACACAGGAAGAGTTTTATGAGAAGCTTAAGAAGGATGAACCGATCTCCACATCTCAGCCAAGTCCGGCTGATCTCTGTGATCTGTGGGACAAGCTTCTGAGAGATTATGAGGAAATCGTTCATATTCCGATGTCAAGCGGACTGAGTGCATCCTGTTCTACTGCAATGGGACTTGCTATTGATTATAATGGTCGTGTTCAGGTAGTGGACAATCAGCGGATTTCCGTAACACAGAGACAGTCTGTAATGGATGCTAAGATGCTTGCCGAGGCAGGAAAAAGTGCTGCAGAGATCAAGAAGATCCTTACAGATCAGAAACTCGATTCCAGTATTTATATCACACTTGACACCCTGAAATATCTGAAAAAAGGTGGCAGGATCACACCGGCAGCAGCAGCTATCGGAACGGTTCTGAACCTGAAGCCTGTACTTCAGATCCAGGGAGAGAAGCTGGATGCCTACGCCAAGGTCCGTGGCAAGAAGCAGGCCAAACGTGCCATGCTGAAGGCAATGAAGAATGATTGGGAAACACGTTTTAAGGAATACGCATCTGACGGTGAGATGTGTCTTCAGGCTGCTTATACAGGAAATCTGGAAGAAGCAGAAGAATTTAAAAAAGAGATCCAGGAGGTATTTCCGGGAATGGAGATACATATGGATCCCCTTTCCTTAAGTGTTGCCTGCCATATCGGTTATGGTGCCCTTGCAGTCGCATGTTCAAGAAAAGTGACATTATAAGCATAAAATACAGAAACAAAGATATGAGGAGTTTGAAACATGAAGAAGATTATGGAACAGATGGCGGAAGAACTTTCCGCAGCATTTGAAAAAGCAGGTTATGATCCGTCTTACGGAAAAGTTACTGTTTCCAACAGACCGGACTTATGTGAGTATCAGTGTAACGGTGCTATGGCAGGAGCCAAAGCATATCACAAGGCACCGTTTATGATCGCTGATGATGTGGTAGCACAGCTGTCAGACAGCCGGATCTTTTCCAGAGCAGAAGTTGTAAAGCCTGGATTTATCAACCTGGATGTGAAACCGGAATTTGTTGCAGAATACATGAATAAGATGGCAGAGGACGAGAAGCTTTCTGTTGAGACTGCCAAGAATCCGAAGACGATCATTATCGACTATGGCGGACCAAACGTTGCCAAGCCGCTTCACGTAGGACATCTCCGTTCTGCGATCATCGGTGAGAGCATCAAGCGTATCGGACGTTTTGTAGGACATAAGGTGATCGGTGATGTACATCTTGGAGACTGGGGCCTTCAGATGGGACTGATCATCACCGAGCTGAAACACCGGAAACCGGAGCTGGTATATTTTGATGACAGCTTTACCGGTGAATATCCGGCAGAAGCACCGTTTACCATCAGCGAGCTGGAAGAGATCTATCCATGTGCCAGTGGGAAGTCCAAAGAGGATGAGGCTTACCGTAATGAGGCACTGGAGGCAACCCACCTTCTTCAGCAGGGTAAACCCGGATACATGGCTCTCTGGAACCACATCATGAATGTATCTGTAACTGATCTGAAGAGAAACTACGCGAACCTGAACGTAGATTTTGACCTCTGGAAAAAAGAATCCGATGCACAGCCGTACATCCCGGATATGGTAGAAGACATGAAGAAGCGAGGATTTGCCTATGAGGACCAGGGTGCTCTTGTTGTAGATGTAAAAGAAGAGAGTGATACCAAGGAGATCCCTCCATGTATGCTTCTGAAATCAGACGGAGCTTCTCTCTATACGACCACAGACCTTGCTACTATCGTAGAGCGTATGAAACTCTTTCAGCCGGATGAGATCCTTTATGTTGTTGACAAGCGTCAGGAGCTGCATTTTATCCAGGTATTCCGCTGCGCAAGAAAAACCGGTCTTGTAAATCCGGAGACCAAGCTTTCCTTCCTTGGTTTCGGTACCATGAATGGAAAAGACGGTAAACCGTTTAAGACAAGAGAAGGCGGTGTTATGCGTCTGGAGAACCTGATCGCAGATATTGATGAGGAAATGTATCGTAAGATCGTGGAGAATCGCAGTGTAAAAGATAAAGATGCAAAGGATACTGCCAAGATCGTAGGACTTTCTGCGATCAAATACGGAGATCTTTCTAACCAGGCGACCAAGGATTACATCTTTGATGTTGACCGCTTTACATCCTTTGAGGGAAATACAGGTCCGTATATCCTTTATACTATCGTTCGTATTAAGTCGATCCTGAACCGTTATGTACAGGAGGGAGGAGATTTAAGTACAGGTAAAATCCTTCCGGCAGTCAATGCCAGTGAGAAGAACCTGATGCTTCAGCTTTCCGGCTTTGCGGCAATGGTTGAGAACGCTTTTGAAGAAAAAGCACCACATAAGATCTGTGCATATATCTATGAGGTATCCAATGCATTTAACAGCTTTTACCATGAGACCAAGATCTTAAGCGAAGAGGATCAGGCACAGAAGGAATCCTTCCTTCAGCTGCTCCAGCTTACAAGAAGAGTGCTTGAGACAAGCATCGATCTTCTTGGATTCTCTGCACCGGATCGTATGTAAGGTATAGTTTTGCAGATACAAACACTATGAATAATGACAGACCGCCGGATAAAGAGACATTTTTGTCTGCTATATTCGGCGGACTTTTTTATATAGAAAGTTCTTTGCAAAAAGAACAGGACGTGCTATAATAGGACTTATCCTAAACGAGGGCAGATCACGAATTTCTGCCTGACTATAAGTTATCTGTTTTTTTTCAAACCGGAATTCACCGGATTATCCCAAATCAATAAGAAACGTAATTATAAATATTGTCTGACAGAAATGAGAGGAAGGTGATCTGTCTGATCGGAAATGTTCTGAAAGAACGTTATTGCATTGTAGAACAAATTGGACATGGCGGAGGTGGAAGCCTTTATCTGGCAAAAGATATGGAGCTTGGTATCTGCCGTGCAGTGAAAGAGATACCGATCGCAAAGAAAAAAGAAGCCAGACTCATGCAGCATCTGGAATATCCTGCAATACCGAAGATTATCGATTATGTGGAAACAGGGGAGTACTGTTATCTGATCATGGAATATATCAAGGGTCAGTCGCTGGGAGAACTTCTCCGTTCAGGAAAACGGTTTTCTTTACGGGAAATCCTTGCTCTGGGAAAGGAGATTGCCAGAGTATTGGAATATCTTCACAGTCGGAAGCCACCGGTCTGTTACGGGGACCTGAAACCGGATAATCTTATGTTTTCTGAAACCGGGCATCTGTATCTGATAGATCTTGGAAGTGCCATGTTCGATCATGGAAAAAGAAAACAGATCTGTGAAGGAACGAAAGGCTATGCGGCGCCGGAGCAGTATCAGGGCTACTTAAGACCGGGAAGTGATATTTATGCTCTTGGGAAGACCCTGGAAAAGCTTTGCGGAAAAAAGAAATGGCAGTGGATTTTATATCCGGATTTTTTCTGGCTTCTGTTCCGATGTACCAGAAAACAGGAAAAATACAGATATTCGGATATGTCAGTGGTTCAGAAGAAAATCCAAAAGCTGGAAAACAGATATCGGATGATCACTTGGAGAAAACGATTTCTGGAAGCGGCAGCTGCAGGGATTCTGATAGGAACACTGATCTTGATAGCAGGATTGCTGAAAACGGAAGAATTTTCTGTGGCGATCTCAGAAGTAACAGATTTGTATTACGAAGCCAGACAGTATCCGGAAGACTCAAAAGATCGGGAAAAGTGCTGTATGGCAGCGGAAAAGAGACTCCAGAGGTTAAGTAGAAATTATGGGGAAAAAGAACAGCAGCGTCGTATTGAGCTATTGCTGGCATGGAATGCGGAGCTTTTGTGTGAACCGGAAAAAGCGGCTTTATATTATGAAAATCTTCTTCTGTATGATGCAGAATATCCTGTGGCCTACGGGGAATATGGGATGTTTCTTATTCGGACCGGTCAGAAAGAGGCCAGCAGAAAGCTGTGGGAAGATTATAAAGAGAAAGAAAAAGCGGAATTACTGGATGACAGTGAAAGCAGAAATCTGCAGCTTTGGGAGGAGATCAATGAGAAAAAGAAGAGAAAGTGATCAGAAAAAACCAAAAGAAATGAAAATTCCTAGTAGGAAAGCCTGCTTTATTATTTTGTTTCTGCTGGTCTTATGCAGCTGGATGATCCCTTCCATTGCTGTCTATGGATTTGATGTGTCAGGAATGGATAGTTTTGATACCGGCGGATTTGATATGAATGTGGGAGAAGGAACCGGACAGCTGCCGGAAGACTGGGAAGAAAGCTATGCAGGAGAAGGAAGTGATGATAGTAATTGGAACAGAGAAGAAGGAAATACTGAGGAGTATTCCGCTGCCTGGGCAGAATCAGAGAATGATCAGGAGGAGTCTGCACAATGGAATTTAGATTTTCAGACAGATGAGGTACGTTCTCAGGAAGAAAGCTTTATGGAAAATGGAAATACTGCGGCAGAAGTAGAAATAGCTGATACACCTGCGGAAAAACTGACGGAAACGCCGATACCAACAAAACTGCCAATACTGACTGAACAACCGATCCCTATACAGACAGTGACAGCAAGTCCATCTGTAACGTTGACTCAAAAACCAGTTCGAAAGTCAGTGACAGATGCATCAAAGAGGGAGAAGAAGCAAAATCCGGCATTATCTTACTATCGGACAGAACCAACAGGAACGTCGGATAGGAAAAAAGAAAAAGAGCAAAAACCGGTGATCCGAATGAAAACAGACGGTAACAGGATCCGGATAGAGATCAGTCCGGATATTCCGTTCCAGATCCTTTCATTTCGGATCAATGGAAAAGAATGTGATTTTTACTGGCAAGGAAAAAAGCTTCTGGCGGAATTACCGAAAAAAAGCAGAAATCCCTGGAAAGCAGAACTCATGGGTTTTGTGAAATCCGGGAAGCTGTACTATGAAACCATGGACTTACCAGAAAAACAGTGATACAATAGGCATACTTACTGATTATTTTATACAACAGGAGGAATTTATGTATAAGGCAATCTTTTTTGATCTGGACGGAACACTGACAGAATCCGGAGAGGGGATTACGAAATCTGTACAGTATGCACTGGAGAAGCTTGGAGTTTCGGCACCGGAGCTGGAGCCATTGAAGGTTTTTGTGGGTCCGCCGCTTCTGGAACAGTTTATGAAGTATGCGGGATTTGATAAAGAGACAGCACAGAAGGGAATTGAATATTACAGAGAGCGGTATTCAGAAAAAGGAATGTATGAGAACACCGTTTATCCCGGTGTGGAAAACACTCTGGCAGAACTGAAACGTCGTGGTTACAGACTGGCTGTGGCGTCTGCGAAACCGACCTTTTACGTAACACAGATCATGGACCATTTTAATTTGAGCCGGTATTTTGAGGTGATCGCCGGGACGGACCTCAATGGACCGAAAGTAACCAAATCTCAGGTGATCGAGGAAGCTCTGGAAAGAATGAGCCTTTCTGACCACCGTGACCAGGTGATCATGGTGGGTGACAGAGAACATGACATTTTCGGAGCCAGACGATGCGGGATCCAGTGTGTGGCTGTATCTTACGGATATGGAAGCAGAGAAGAACTGGAAAAGGCACAGCCTCTTCAGATCGTAGCTTCCGCAGATGAACTTCTGAATTTTTTCGTCTGACCCCTCTGCACAGACAGAATATTTTTCAAATAGTGTGGAGGGAGCTTTATCCGGCAGGAATCCATTATCTTATCGGACAGATCCTCGGAAGCGCCGTGCTTCTCTGGCTGGCAGGGCATGTCGGCAACGCACAGGAAAGGTACTATAGTTATACGCTGGTGATCACCGGACTTACCGGAGTGCTGGTTATGTTTCCGGCAGTATATTTTTACCGGAAGGATCGTATAGGAAGGCTGATCGGCGGTTTGACTTCCGTTGAGGAACAAAGGCTATCTATTCCTGAAATGCTGCTTCTTCTTGCTGCTGGAGCCGGATTTGCCCAGTATGCCAATGTGCTGGTGGCGATCCTGCAGAACTGGATCTCATCCAGCTATGGAGAGACGATGACGAAGATTACCTCAGGAAAGAGTTTGTTTATGATGATCTTCTGGATGGGGATCATAGCGCCTGTTGCAGAAGAAATGATCTTTCGCTGGCTGATCTATCTGCGACTTCGGGATCACTTTTCTGTACTGTTTTCCGCTGTGATCTCTGCGGCGTTTTTCGGAATTTATCACGGAAATGTCCTGCAGGCTGTGTATGCGTTTGTTCTGGGAGGGATTTTTGCGTGGTTTCTGGAGATGGGCGGTAATAAGTGGACCAGTGTGCTGATGCACATCGGAGCCAATACCTGGATACTTATTTTCAGTGAATACGCCCAGACTCTGGTGGAAAAAGCCGGAGCAGGAAGCCTTCTGATGATCTATGGTGTTTTTGCGGCAACGATGATTGGAGGATATCAGTATTTTGCACGCCGGGGAGAAAAACGTGGCTACCGGGCTGTCTGATCCAATATGGAACACGAATGTCTGCCTGCTACTGGATCAGGCAGAGTGATAGATGAATATTTGCTTTACAGAGAATCTGTAGTGGAATCATAGTATAAGGATGCCATTACAGATTTTTTTATAAAAATATGCCGGAATCTTTTGCTGCCGGTAAATTTATATAGATTTTATATTTATTTAAGAGACCATTTCTTGCGTACCTTTGTATCATGTGCTATCATAAGTGTATTAAAAGAATTAATACACTTAATACACAGATTACAGAGAAAGGAGCGTCGTATGTTATTCTTGGACTATCAGGACAGACGTCCCATTTACGAGCAGATCGTAGAGAAATTCCGGATGCTGATCCTGTCAGGAGCTGTGGAGCCATCTTCCAAGATGCCGTCTGTGCGGCAGCTGGCCGTGGAATTATCCATCAATCCCAATACCATCCAGCGGGCATATATGGAACTGGAGCAGCAGGGGCTGATCTGTCCGGTGAAGGGAAAAGGCAGTTTTGTCACAGACAGCAGCAGGATCAGGCAGATCGGTATGGAAGAAACCTTAAGTGAGCTGAAAAAGATCACAGAAAAGGGAATGGCTCTGGGAGTAGGGGAGGAAGAAATGATCGGTGTGATCCGCTTATGCTATAAGGAGGGAAACAATGATTGAGATAAAAAACTGCAGCAAAGCTTTTGGTAAGATACAGGCAGTAAATAAGGTCACCATGGATATCGGGGAACGGGAGGTTTTTGGACTGATCGGCTCCAACGGTGCGGGAAAAAGTACTCTGCTCCGTATCATGGCCGGGATCATCCGTCAGGACAGAGGAGAGGTGCTGATGGATGAAGAACCGGTTTTTGAAAATGAAAGGATCAAAGAGCATTTTTTCTACATCCCGGACGATGCATATATTCCGGCAAATTACAATGCTCTGGACATGGCAGAATTTTACCGTTGTATTTATCCGGGATTTCAGCAGGCGCGTTTTGAGACAATGATGAAGCAGTTTCATCTGGATGGAAAACGAAAAATCAGTACTTTTTCCAAGGGAATGAAGAAACAGCTTCTGGTGATCCTGGGAATCAGTACAGGAACGAAATATCTGTTTTGTGATGAAACCTTTGATGGCCTGGACCCGGTAATGCGCCAGGCAGTAAAAAGTATTTTTGCATCGGAGATCATGAGTCGTGAATTTACGCCGGTGATCGCTTCCCATAATCTCCGTGAGCTGGAAGATATCTGCGATCACATCGGGCTTCTTCATCAGGGAGGAATTCTCCTTTCCAGAGATCTGGAGGATATGAAATTCCACATCCATAAGATCCAGTGTGTACTTACTGACAAAAAGAAAGAAGAAGAATTAAAGAAAGAGCTGGATATTTTAAAAACAGAGCATCAGGGCTCCCTGCTGCTTATTACTGCAAGGGGAACAAGAAGAGAGATCATGGAGAAGATACAGGCAAAAAATCCTCTTTTCTGCGAAGTGCTCCCACTGACTCTGGAAGAAATATTTATCAGCGAAACGGAGGTGGCAGGCTATGAAGTCAAAAATTTATTCCAGTGAGTATATGAAATCCTCTTCTAAAGGACAAAGATGGATCCCGGCATTTGCCATGATCGCATTTCTCCTTGCATTTCCGGTAGCGGAACTTATTCTGATGGGAAAATGGAATGAGCGCAGTTATACTCAGAGTCAGCTTTCTTATCTGTATTCCAGCCTGTGGAGCAGTGACTTTCTCACAATGGGAGCAGCTGTGGCTGCGGTAACCGCATTTTTTGCAGCAGTAAGCGGCTTCTGGTATCTGTATTCCCCGAGAAAAGTGGATTTCTATCACAGCCTTCCGGTAAAGCGAAGTGCACTGTTTCTGCACAGAGTATTGTTGGCTGTTCTTTATTATCTGGTGCCATATGTGATCATGGAATTTGCTGCGGTATGCATCGGGGCAGCCAGAGGATATTACAGCCTTTCCATTATGAAAAAGGCACTGATCCTGCTGGTGCTCCATCTCCTGATGTATCTTCTGGTGTATTTTTCCACAGTGCTGGTGATCGCCTGCACCGGTACCATGTTGATGGGAGCACTTGCATGGGCAGGGGTGTTTACCTACAGTATCGTTCTGGCAGTGATGCTGCAGTTAAGCGGACATTTATTTTTTGATACCTGGTACGAGGGCAGTTACGGAATTCTGGCAGCAGTGCGGAATCTGGGATCTCCTCTTATGGTGATCGTAAGCTTTATAGATAGATACAGCAGCGGAAGCTTTGGAAAGCAGTTGCTGATACTAATCCTCACGCTGTTTATCATGGCAGCACTTTCCTGGATGGCATTTTGCAGACGAAGGTCAGAGAATACCGGAAAAGCTCTGGTATATACCTGGATGGAGCCGGTCTTAAGTGCCCTGATCACAATACCATCCGGACTGGGGATCGGTCTGATCTTTTATATGATTCCGGAAGATTCATCCAAAACAGCATGGTGGATCTTCGGAATGATACTGGGAACGATCCTGGTCCATGGAATTCTGGAAGTGATCTATGAAATGGATTTTCGCAGATTTTTCCGCAGAAAAGTGCAGCTTATGATCCTTGGAGGTGTTGTGGCAATCTGTGCGCTGACCATGAAAATGGATCTCCTGGGATATGACAGTTATTTTCCGGCTTATGACAATCTTCAGGGAGTTGTGGTAAATGTATGCAATCTCTCATATACAGAGCAGCTTTGCAATGTGGAAAAGAAAGAAGACGGAATCTATAAGATCCGGTATACTGCTACATCAGACAATAGTTCCGGTCTGCTGGATCAGCCGGTGATGAAGAGTAAAGCATTGTACAACAGTCTGAAGGATATCAAGCTTCAGAATGAAAAAGAAAAAAGATCCGGAAGGCGTATGTATGTACGCTACATAAATAAACAAGGGTTCAGTGTCTGCAGAAGCTATAGTGTATCTTCTGCACAGGCGCAGAACCTTATGGAAGCCCTGTATGATGAGCAGACATGGAAAGAAGACAGATATTCATTTTTTCAGCTGGACAAACAGTATCTGAAAGAGGTCACCGGTGTTTTCTGTGACGGAGATATTCATTCCTTATTTGAAAAAAATGCAGAGAAGCGTCAGGCGCTGGCAGAGGCACTGAGAAAGGACATTCTGGAAAACGGCGGTCAGACAGTAAAAGACCAGCCATGTGCAATGCTGATGTTCGATTATACGGGAATTCCGTCAGAAGGCTACATGGATGAATGGGGAATGAATGTACCGGCTGTGCAGGAAGGAGAGAATGTGTCCACCTCCGTTCTGGTGTATCCGTCATATAAGAGAACACTTGCAATTTTGGAAGAAACAGGATATCCTCTTTCTATGGATGAGCTGTCTGTTGAGTATATTGATGTTTATTACTTCAGCTCCGAAGCTGCCGGCGAAGATGAAGAAGCTTTTTCCGACACTGAGCCCATTTCGGATCTTGAAGAAACAGAGAACGGTTATAAAGTCCGTTACGATAAAAAGGAACAGCTGGAAGCCCTGAAAAAATGTATCCGTCCATCACAGCTGGTAAACGGATGGACTATCTGGAATGCAGATGCCACAATGGAAGTGGTTCTGGAAGGACAAGAGAGCACCGGCGGGGATTCCGGACTTTATATGACATTTGTCGGTGAGATCCCGGATTTTATCAGAGCAGATGCAAAGGCAGCCCATGTAACAGAATGGGAGGTAAATGATTAATGGAAAAACCAGTCCGGCTGGATAAATTTCTGGCAGATGCCGGCGCAGGTACAAGAAGCGAGGTAAAAAAATACATACAGAAGGGTCAGGTGCAGGTTAACGGGAAATCTGTGAAGAAACCGGAGCTGAAGGTAACAGAAGAAGATCAGGTGGTTATGAACGGGCAGGAGCTCCATGCTGCACCGGAATATGTATACTATCTTTTTAACAAGCCGGCAGGCTGTGTCAGCGCAACGGAGGACTTCAGAGATAAAACGGTTCTCGACTACATTGAAGAGAAAGACAGAAGAAAGGGTCTTTTTCCGGTGGGACGCTTGGATAAAGATACAGAAGGCTTTCTTCTGATCACAGATGACGGTCCTCTGGCACACGAGCTTCTTTCTCCGAAAAAGCATGTGGATAAGACCTACTATGCAAAAGTATCCGGGAAAGTGACAGAAGAAGATGTCGTGAAGCTGGCAGAAGGCGTGGATATCGGGGAAAAAGATCTCACACGACCGGCAAGGCTGGAGATCCTTTCTACCTGGGAGTCCGGCACAGAATCTGCAGAAGCCGGTAAGAACTGGGAATCTGAGATCCGACTTACCATCCACGAGGGAAAATTCCATCAGGTAAAACGGATGATGGAGGCACTGGGAAAAAAAGTAACTTATTTGAAAAGACTATCCATGGGGCCGCTGGCGCTTCCTTCAGATCTTCCGACAGGAAAATATCGTTCGCTCACCGAAAAAGAGCTGGAGCTTCTGAAGTCTGCCGGAAACCGCTGAAAAACAGAAAAAAATTGGAAAAATCCCCTTTACATAAGGGGATTTTCTATGCTATAATTCAGAAGTTGCAAAAATAAGCACGCACGGCGATTCTATAAGGATGGTGCCCTACGGTGTGAGGATGGGTCCAGAGAGAAGGCGACCTGTGCGGAAGAATTTAACCAAAAAGGAGAAAAGACATGAGCGTTATTTCAATGAAGCAGCTTTTAGAGGCAGGTGTTCATTTCGGACATCAGACAAGAAGATGGAACCCTAAAATGGCTCCGTACATCTACACAGAGAGAAATGGTATCTATATCATCGATCTTCAGCAGTCTGTAGGAATGGTTGACGATGCTTACAATGCAGTAGCAGATATCGTTGCCAACGGTGGACACATCCTTTTCGTAGGAACTAAGAAACAGGCTCAGGATGCTATCCGTACAGAGGCAGAGCGTTGTGGAGAGTTCTTCGTAAATGAGAGATGGCTTGGTGGTATGCTTACAAACTTCAAGACAATCCAGAGCCGTATCGCAAGACTGAAAGAGATCGAGACAATGGAAGCTGACGGAACATTCGACGTACTTCCTAAGAAAGAAGTTATCGAGCTTCGCAAAGAGCTTGTTAAGCTTCAGAAGAACCTTGGCGGAATCAAAGAGATGAAGAGAATCCCGGATGCTATCTTTATCGTAGATCCTAAGAAAGAGAGAATCTGCGTACAGGAGGCTCATACACTTGGAATCCCGCTTATCGGTATCTGCGATACTAACTGTGATCCGGAAGAGCTTGACTATGTGATCCCGGGAAATGACGATGCTATCCGTGCAGTAAAACTCATCGTTTCCAAGATGGCTGACGCTGTTATCGAGGCTAAGCAGGGAACTGCTGAGGCAGATGGCGAGATCGAGGCTGAGTCTGAGGAGTTTGCAGCTACAGAGGAATAATTCGTATAAACAGAATATTTCAGGAGGAAACGAACAATGGCTATTACAGCAGCACAGGTAAAAGAGTTAAGAGAGATGACCGGCGCCGGAATGATGGATTGTAAGAAAGCTCTTACATCTACAGATGGTGATATGGATAAAGCAGTTGAGTTCCTGCGTGAGAAGGGTCTTGCTACAGCACAGAAGAAAGCAAGCCGTATTGCAGCAGAGGGTCTTTGCAAAACTCTAGTAACAGAGGATGGAAAGAAAGCAGTCGTTGTTGAGGTTAATGCTGAGACAGACTTCGTTGCAAAGAACGAAAAATTCCAGAGCTATGTTGCAGATGTTGCAGCACAGGCACTTAACACAACAGCAGCTGATATCGATGCTTTCCTTGCTGAGGCATGGGCACTTGATACAACTAAGACTGTAAAAGAGGCTCTTGCAGCTCAGATCGCAGTAATCGGCGAGAACATGAACATCCGTAGATTTGCTCAGGTTGAGGAGCAGAACGGATTCATCGCTTCCTACACTCATATGGGTGGAAAGATCGGCGTTCTTGTAGACGTTGAGACAGATGTTGTTAACGATGCTGTTAAAGAGATGGCTAAGAACGTAGCTATGCAGATCGCAGCTCTGAAACCGCAGTACACAAGCGACAAGGAAGTAAGCGCTGACTATATCGAGCATGAGAAAGAGATCCTTATGGCTCAGATTCAGAACGACCCGAAGGAGTCCCAGAAACCGGCTAAGGTTATCGAGGGAATGATCACAGGACGTATTAAGAAAGAGCTCAAAGAGATCTGTCTTCTTGACCAGACATACGTAAAAGCAGAGGACGGAAAACAGTCCGTTGCTAAATACGTAGAGCAGGTAGCAAAAGAGAACGGCGCTAAGATCCAGATCAAAGGCTTCGTTCGCTACGAGACAGGCGATGGTCTTGAGAAAAAAGAAGAGAACTTCGCTGAGGAAGTTGCAAAGCAGATGGGTAAATAATCTGATATCTGCAGATCTTTAATAAGATCCATAAAACCCTTGAAAATCCAGTATTTTCAAGGGTTTTTCTTATATTATCCACTTCATATACTACATTATAAAATATGGATAGACTATAGTAACAGGAAGTTGCTTTTCAGAACATGGATCTATCTTTATAATAGGATAATGGAGGTGACGGCTATGGAAACAAAAAATGTAATCTTAAAACTTAGAACGGAAAGAGGAATGTCACAGGACGAGCTGGCAGATAAAATCATGGTAACGAGACAGGCTGTATCACGCTGGGAAAATGGAGATACCGTTCCGAATACTGATACACTTAAGCTCTTATCGAAAGAATTTGATGTATCGATCAATACGCTTTTGGGAGAACCCAGAAAGCTGATCTGTCAGTGCTGCGGGATGTCAATTGATGATGATTCCATATTGGGACGTGATAAGGATGGCACATTAAATGAGGAGTATTGTAAGTGGTGCTATGCAGATGGAACATACACATATAATGATATGGATGAATTGATTGATGTTTGTGTAAAGAATATGGTAAATGAAAGCTTTACCGAAGAACAGGCACGCACTTATCTGAAAGAAATGCTTCCAAAGTTAGATTACTGGAAAAGGTATGATGAACTTAGTGACAATGGGCAGTTTGAAGAGTTTAAAATGCAATTGATAAATGAAATAAATGATTTACATATAGATGGACTTCCAAGGGTAGACAGACTGAATGCACTTGTAGGTAAATATGTAAATCTGGAATATGCACTGCCAAATGGACAAAAAGTGAAATTTCTGGATGACCAGAAAACTTATCTGGGAAATCAAATGGAATCTGAATTCGGAGGGGACAGATACTTCGGTATTCTGGCAAATATGGATTTTATTATGATATGTACATATGAGAAAGACGGTGAAAATCCTGAATTGGTTATATACAAAAAAAGATGAGTATAGTATGCGGATTAGTGATTAGTTTCGTTACCGTTCAATGATAATATTCCGCATGGAATGAGTAAAATAAAAATTCCGCTTTACAAATGACAGATAAAGTATTAAAATAAACAAAAAGATATCTTCAGGGCAGGGTGTGATTCCCTACCGGCGGTAGAGCCCGCGAGCCGAAAGGTATGATCCGGTGAGATTCCGGGGCCGACAGTATAGTCTGGATGGAAGAAGATGATAGTACAGTTGATTTTTGTATGAATGAATGTAGTATCAGAGCTCTGAGATGGTGATCCATTTCAGAGCTTTTTATGTAGGAAATAATCAGACATTCATTTATTGATCATATGTAACAGATCAATTCCACCCTGCAGATATTTCTGCAGGCTTTTTTTGTATTTGGCACATCGTTTTCGAAATAAATATACCACTCACTTGCCTGTGAATCCGATTGCACAGGTCTAAAAGCCTCGGCGCACCAGGCAAAGAACAGGAATAAGAAAGAAGGAATAAAAATGACGGATCAGGAATATATGCTTCGGGCGATTCAGCTGGCCAAAAAAGGAGAAGGCTGGACGAATCCCAATCCGATGGTAGGGGCAGTGATCGTAAAAGACGGAAGGATCATCGGGGAAGGCTATCATAAAAAGTATGGAGAACTTCATGCGGAACGTAATGCAATTGCTTCCCTCACAGAATCAGCAGAAGGTGCGGTGATTTATGTTACGCTGGAGCCTTGCTGTCATCATGGAAAAACACCTCCATGTACGGAAGCGATCATTGAACAGAAGATCAGAAAAGTGGTGATCGGTTCCCGAGATCCGAATCCGAAAGTGGCAGGAAAAGGTGTACAGATGTTAAGGGAAGCCGGTGTAACAGTAGTTGAAGATTTTATGAGAGAAGAATGTGATCAGCTGAATCCGGTTTTTTTCCATTATATTACTACGAAAACCCCATACGTGGTGATGAAGTATGCCATGACACTGGATGGGAAGATCGCAACGAAGACAGGAGCATCAAAATGGATCACCGGAGAAGCGGCAAGAAAAGAAGTACAGCATATGCGGCATCAGTACATGGGGATCATGGCAGGTATTGGAACTGTGCTTGCAGATGATCCGATGTTGAACGTCCGGGTAGAAGGCTGGAAAAGTCCTGTCAGGATTGTGTGCGACAGTAAGCTCAGGATCCCGCCGGACAGTCAGATCGTAAAAAGTGCGGAAAAGTACCGGACGATCGTGGCTTATGCAGATCAGAAAAATACAGAAGAAAAAATAAAAATATTACATACCATGGGAGTTGAGACCATTTACTGTCCGGATGAAAAGGATCAGATAGACCTTAAAAAGTTGATGACAGATCTTGGAAACAGGGGTATTGACAGCATCCTCCTGGAGGGAGGCGGTACGTTAAATGACAGTGCCCTGCGAGCCGGAATTGTAAAGGAAGTACAGGCTTTTGTGGCACCAAAGCTGTTTGGTGGTGTGGCCGGGAAGACACCGGTAGAAGGTATCGGAGTTGAATTCCCGTCTGAAGCAGTAGAACTGAAATATACAGATATCTGCCAGATCGGTGAGGACATCCGGATAAGATGTCAGGTGTGTGAGAAAAAACAGGAGGAATCATGTTTACAGGAATCGTAGAAGAGAAAGGAAAAGTCCGTTATATACAGCTGACAGGAGAATCAGGGATCCTGGCAGTGAAAGCCCGGAAAGTCCTGGAAGGGACAAGGATCGGTGACAGTATTGCTGTGAATGGTGTGTGTCTGACAGTTACGTCGATCCAGCCGGACGGATTTACTGCCGATGTGATGGCAGAGACGATCAGAAGAAGCAGTCTTGGCAGTTGTAAAGCTGGAAGCCAGGTAAACCTGGAACGTGCAATGGCTGCAGATGGCAGGTTCGGGGGACACATAGTAAGCGGTCATATTGATGGGACTGGAGTGATACGTTCCATGCTCCGGGAAGAAAATGCCATCTGGGTATCAATTGAGACATCGCCACAGATCTTGCATCTGATCGTGGAAAAAGGATCCGTTTGTATTGATGGGATCAGCCTGACAGTTGCAAGGGTTGATGAAGCTGGTTTTCAGGTGTCGGTCATTCCACATACAGGAGAAGAAACCACCCTTTTGGAAAAGATGCCGGGGGATCTGGTTAATCTGGAAAATGATGTGATCGGAAAATATGTAGAAAAACTGCTTGGCATCAGAAAAAACGAAGAAGAGAAAAAAAAATCCGGAATTACGATGGAGTTTCTTGAAGAATTCGGGTTTTAGAACAGGAGGATATACAGTATGTCACAAAATTATCAGTACAACACAATTGAAGAGGCACTTAGGGATCTTAAGGAAGGAAAAATAGTTCTGGTCACAGATGATCCGGACAGAGAAAATGAGGGAGATCTGATATGTGCGGCAGAGTTTGCGACCCGGGAAAATATTAATTTCATGGCGACTTATGCAAAGGGTCTTATCTGTACACCGATGAGTGCAAAAATTGCGGCGAGATTGAATTTTCCGCCGATGGTTGCTGAGAACACGGACAATCACAGTACAGCATTTACCGTGGCAGTGGATCACGCAGATACAACCACCGGTATCTCTGCGGCAGAACGCTCCTATACCATTATGAAGTGTGTGGATGATCAGTCAAAACCGGAGGATTTCAGAAGACCGGGACATGTATTTCCGCTTATTTCCAGAAAAGGCGGGGTTCTGGTACGAAATGGTCATACGGAGGCAACAACAGATCTTATGAGACTTGCCGGACTGAAAGAATGCGGCGTGTGCTGTGAAGTTATGAAAGAAGATGGCACTATGATGCGTACATCACAGCTATGGGAAATGGCAAAAGAGCATAACCTTACATTTATTACGATCCGTGATCTGCAGGATTATATAAGAATACATGAAAAGCATGTAAAGGAGGAAGCAGCTGCAAACCTCCCAACGCAGTACGGTGATTTTAAAATGTATGGCTATATCAATGACATTACAGGAGAGCATCATCTGGCACTGGTAAAAGGTGATCTAGGAGATGGTGAGGATGTGCTTTGCCGTGTACATTCGGAGTGCCTGACAGGAGATGCATTCGGATCGCTCAGATGTGACTGCGGCCTGCAGCTGCAGACAGCGATGCGCCAGGTAGAGGCGGAAGGCAGAGGGATCATTCTGTATATGAGACAGGAAGGCAGAGGGATCGGACTGATCAATAAGATCAAAGCCTATGCGCTTCAGGAACAGGGATATGATACCGTGGAGGCTAATGTGAAGTTAGGGTTTGCACCGGATCTCAGAGAGTACTGGGTTGGGGCACAGATACTGTCAGACCTTGGTGTGAAATCATTAAGATTACTGACCAATAACCCGGATAAAGTCTATGGGCTTGGCGAATTCGGGTTGAAGATCAATGAGAGAGTACCATTGGAGATTCCGGTACAAAAGTATGACCGGAAGTATATGAAGACGAAGCAGGAAAAGATGGGTCATATTTTTAAAGAAATAAATTTATAAAAAACAGCAAATAGCAGGAGGAAGAAAAAATGAGACAGATCAATTTAGTAGAAGGAAAAGTAGTAGCACCGGAGGGAATGAAGGTTGGTATCGTGGCAGCGAGATTCAATGAGATCATTGTGAATAAATTATTGGGAGGGGCAGTCGACGGACTGGTAAGACATGGAGTAGAAAAAGAGAATATTACTGCAGCATGGGTGCCGGGAGCATTTGAGATTCCGCTTACAGCACAGAAAATGGCACAGTCAGGAAAATATGATGCAGTTATCTGCGTGGGAGCTGTCATTCGTGGAGATACTTCACATTATGATCTGGTGTGCAATGAATCTGCCAAGGGGATCGCACAGGTTGAACTTGCAACAGGGATCCCGGTCTTATTCGGAGTGATCACGACTGAGAATATCGAGCAGGCTATTGCGCGGGCAGGAAGCAAAGCGGGAAATAAAGGCTATGACTGTGCGTTATCTGCGATCGAGATGGTCAATCTGATGAAGCAGCTCTAATAGATAGGGAAATAAATGATGACAAAAACAATCATATTCGATTATGATGGAACGATCCATCATACCATTGGAATCTATGAACCGGCATTTTGTGAAACCTATCAGTGGCTGACAGAACAGAAGGCTGCAGAAGAACGGGAGATAGGCTCGGCGGAAATTGCCGGCTGGCTGGGATTTAACAGTAAGGAGATGTGGAATACATTTTTGCCGGAGCTGGATCAGAGCTATAAAGAGCAGGCGAGCAGGATGGTAGGAGAACTGATGGTCAGACAGATCAGGAAGCATAAGGCAGTGTGGTATCCGGGAGCAGAGGAGATGCTTACAGCCTTGAAGAACCGGGGATATCATCTTGTGATCTTAAGTAACTGTAAAGCTTCCTATCGTGAGGCGCACTGGAAGGAATTTGGGATGGAACGATGGTTCGATCATTTTTATGACTGCGAATCGTATGGATTCCGTCCAAAGACAGAAATTGTGCAGGAAATCATCCGGGAATATACAGGCCCTTATCTGGTGGTCGGAGACAGGAGGCAGGATCTGGAATGTGCCAGAGCCTGCAAAAGCCCATTTATAGGATGCCTGTATGGATATGGTGAGAGCGGGGAGCTGAACGGAGCAGATCGTCTTGCAGAACATATAGAGGATATACCACAGTTGGTGATATGAGGATGAGTTCAGCTTTATCCGAAAGTAGAAGCTGTACACTGACAGAAGGCATAGGACTGACGGGAACGGCATAAATATTATAAAAATCCGAAGGATCCTGAAATATGATTTCCCTCAGTCTATGTATGATCGTAAAAAATGAAGAAGCAGTTCTTGAGAGGATCTTGAAGCCGGTTTCTCAGGTGATGGATGCGATCCTGATCGCAGATACCGGTTCTTCAGACAGAACAAAAGAGATCGCGGAGCAGTATACGTCGCAGGTGTTTGATTTTCCCTGGTGTGATGATTTTTCTGCTCCGCGTAATTTTCTTCTGGAAAAAGTCCGCACCGATTACTGGATGTGGCTGGATGCGGATGATGTCCTGGATGAAGAAAATCTGGAAAAACTGAAGAGTCTTAAAGAAACTCTGGATCCCGGAACAGATGTTGTAATGATGGAATATGCGGCAGGGTTTGACCAGAGCGGGAGAACAACATTTTCATATTTTCGGGAGCGGATAATGAAAACATCCAGAAATTTCAGATGGAATGGGGCAGTTCATGAAACTGTGATTCCGGAGGGAAATATCATTTATTCAGATGTGGTGATCCGGCACCGGAAATGTGGAAAAGGTGATCCGGACCGTAATCTTCGCATTTATGAAAAAATGCTGGCAGGAGGAGAAACGCTGGAACCCAGACATCAGCTTTATTATGGGAGAGAACTGTATTATCATCAGCGTTATCCGGAGACAGAGGCTGTGTTGGTGGAGTTCCTGAAAAATCCATCCGGATGGCTGGAAAATAAGATCGATGCCTGTTTTGTACTTGGACAGTGCTACCGGAAAATGGGAGAAAAAAAGTACGCACTGGAAGCTTTTCTGTACAGTCTGACTATGGATGTGCCGAGGGCGGAAATCTGTTGTGAGGTCGGAAAGATTTTTCTGGAAAGAGAGCTTCCCAGACAGGCTGGCTATTGGTATGGGCAGGCGCTTACTGTGCCGTCAGATAAGAAAAAATGTGGATTTTTTATGGCTGAGTGTCATGGATTTGTGCCATATATGCAGCTTTGCGTTTGTTATGATAAGATGGGATGTCCGGAGCAGGCATTCTTTTTTCATAAGAAAGCGAAGGGACTGAAGCCGGAAGATCCGGGAGTATTGTATGACCAGAAATATTTCTGGGAAAAATATGGTCTGGTATAAAAGAAAAGATATCTTTATTATATTTTTCCTGGCAGGGTACAAGCTTGCGGGGATCCTATGCACAGGTAAAAGCTGTTGTCATATACTGTAGGGAAAGTTATTTTCCTATGAGGTGATCGAAGAATGCTGTTCAGGCATCGAAAACGTAAGGAAATGGAAATGCAGCAGGACAGTCATGAGGATTTGTCCTGTATGTCCTGTTATGGAAATCATAGTTCCTGTGGATGTGACAGATGTGGAACAAGAGGCTGCCCAGGCCCTGTGGGACCTACAGGACCAACCGGTCCCAGAGGCTGTCCGGGAGTTCCGGGTCCTATGGGTCCTCAGGGACCGCAGGGGGAACCGGGAATACAGGGATATACGGGAGCCACTGGTCCGGCTGGAGCAACGGGTCCAGCCGGAGTCATCGGTCCGACGGGAGCAACAGGAGCCACCGGTCCTGCAGGAGTAACAGGTCCGACGGGAGCAACGGGAGCCACCGGTCCAGCGGGAGCAATGGGAGCGACGGGAGCAACAGGAGCCACTGGTCCAGCGGGAACGACGGGGGTAACAGGTCCGGCTGGTGCGATCGGAGCCACCGGTCCAGCAGGTCCAACAGGAGCAACAGGAGCCACTGGCCCTGCAGGAGCAGCCGGAGCCACCGGCCCTGCCGGAACAGTAACCCCGGCAGCTGCTGTTGGAAATGCAACAACGGTAGATGATATTGTGGAGGATTTTAATGCACTTCTTGCAAACCTTCGTGATGCAGGACTCCTGGAAAGATAGTGAAATGATAAACACACGTTACTGTGCGGCTGCGTATTTTATGCAGCCGCTGCATATTCTCCATAAAAATATTTCATTGTAGCTTTCCGACGAAAGGTGCTATAATATTCTTATGTAAGTATGAACATGGGGGATGAAATCGTGAAAAAAAACAAGTATGAGATCGATATGTGTAATGGGTCGATCATGGACAAGCTGATTTCGTTTTCACTGCCGCTGATGCTGTCCGGTATCCTGCAGCTGATGTTCAATGCAGTGGATATCGTGGTAGTGGGACGTTTCAGCGGAAGTGAGGCACTGGCGGCAGTAGGCTCCACTACCGCACTGATCAATGTGTTTACCAACCTTTTTATCGGAATCTCTCTTGGTGCCAATGTGCTGGCAGCCAGATTTTATGCTTCCGGTAAGGATGAAGAAATGTCAGAAACAGTACATACATCGATCCTGCTGGCTCTGATCAGCGGAATCATCATGGCATTTCTGGGAGTGATCTTTGCCAGAATCTGCCTGGAGCTGATGGATACGCCGGAGGATGTGATCGATCTTTCCGCTCTTTATATGCGTATCTATTTTCTGGGAATGCCGTTTTTTATGCTGTATAACTATGGCGCAGCAATTCTGCGTGCAGTGGGAGATACCAAGCGGCCGTTGGTCTTTTTGATCATTTCCGGTTGCGCCAATGCGCTTCTGAACCTGTTTTTTGTGATCATTTGTCATTTAAGTGTGGCAGGTGTCGGAATCGGAACCGTGATTTCTCAGCTGATCTCCTGTATCCTTGTTCTCCGATGCCTGTATCAGACAGAGGGAAGCTATCAGCTGCGTTTTTCGAGTTTGTCCATAAATATGGAATATCTGAAACAGATCTTTCAGGTAGGGCTTCCAGCAGGAATCCAGAGTACGGTGATTAATTTTTCCAATGTGCTGCTCCAGTCCTCTGTAAATTCTTTTGGCTCCATTGCAATGGCAGGATATACGGCAGCAAACAATATCTTCGGATTTCTGTATGTGTCTGTAAATTCAGTTACCCAGGCCTGCATGAGCTTTACCAGTCAGAATTATGGTGTGCGAAAACCGAAACGTATGGACCGGGTACTTGTTGACTGTATGATCCTGTCCTTTGTCGTATCCTTTGCCATGGGCTGTGGTGCATACTTTTTCGGTCCGCAGCTCCTGAAGATCTATACGGAAGACCCTAAGGTTATCCAATGCGGAATGGAGATTCTTGCCTATACCACAGTTACCTATTTCCTCTGCGGACAGATGGATCTGTTTCCGGGAGCACTGCGTGGAATGGGACGCTCCGGTGTGCCGATGATCCTGTCTATTATCGGAACGGTCGGCCTTCGAATTGTGTGGATCTTCGGAATCTTCCCGGTTCACAGATCATTGAAAGTACTGTTTATTTCCTATCCGGCATCCTGGATCATTACGATCATCATGCAGGTGACCTGTTTCTGGTTTGTAAGGCGGAAGGTGCACAGACAACTTTTGGGAGAGAATGCAGAATAAAAACGAATACACAGAATATCAGAGAAAGCGGATAGAATTCCGCTTTTCTGTGTTTATGGGGAAAAATAAAACATGTCAGCTCATGTCCATTTTGCAAACAGGAGACATTGGAGCTGAAAAATAAAGAATATGGAGGAAACATGGAATTATTAAAACCTGATTATTACGACGAATTTACCTGTATTGCAGACAAATGCACCATCAGCTGCTGCAGGGAATGGAAGATCAACATAGATGATGAAACCTACAGAAACTGGAAAACCATCCAGCCGCCGTCAGAGGTGCCCGGACACAGAAGCTGCCTGCAGGCCTATACCATGAAAAAGGACGGCAGCCGGATCATGAAGATGACGGAAGAGCACGACTGTCCTTTCCTGGCAAAGAACAGACTGTGCTATCTGGTAAGTGCTTATGGGGATTCGATGCTTTCAGAGACCTGCCAGATTTTTCCAAGGGAGATCCATGAATTTCAGGATCATAAGGAAGCGACCATGATGCCCTGTTGCCCGGCTGTCCTGGACATCTGGAAGGAGAAGAAAAGAATCGCTTTTCCGGAAACTCCAAAAGAAAAGGAACAGCCGCTTTTTCTTGTGCGCCGGAAGGTTATGGATCTTATAATGGATCCTGAAAAAACACCGGAGGAAATCCTTCTTGAAAGTTTTTATGTTCTGAAGGAACTTCACTGGAACATGCCGCTTACCACAGAGCTTGTGGAAGATTATTTTTCAGAGAAAACGATTCGCCAACTGGAACATGCTATTAATGAAATAGAGCTGCCTGTTCTGGATACCATGGACGAATGCAATGAACTTTTGCAGGACCTGGCTGTAAATTACCGGAAAGAGGGACTTTACCGGAAATATCTGGAGCCGGTGATGGAACTTGCGGAGGAATTGTCCGAAGAATATGAGGAAGAGGAACTGGTGGAAGCCCGGGAGGATTTTTATCGGAAATTTCGTGTATATGAAGACCTTCTCCGGAGCTTTCTTGCCAACGAAGTATATTCAGATCTTCTGACACCGGAGGGAGATTTGGAAGATGCCCTGGTCCATATGCAGTGGATCGGTATGGAATATGCCACCATCCGCCAGGCTGTTTTTCTTCGGTGGCAGAAAGATGGACGGGGATCTCTTCCCTACGAAACACTCCGGGATTATATGGTAGTGATCTCCAGAATGACCGGATATGAGGAAGACGATATCCGGGAATATCTTGAGAACAGTTTTGAAGAGCTTCTGTGGGAGTGGGGATATTTTGCGCTGATCACAGGGAAATGACTTTATAACTTAAAGTTATATTAAGTATTAAAAATATACATTTTAATTATATGACGTTTTGTGTTAGAATATAGGACGAAAAGGGTAACAGAGGAATGTTAACCCGGAAATGGATAACGATCAGAAAGGAACTTGTTTTATGGATAAGGGAACAATTTTTAAATTTCATAATGACCTTGATACCGATCAGATCATTGCATCCCAGTATCTGCTTCTGCCGAATCTGGATGAAATGAAGGGCCACACATTTGAATCACTGGATCCGGATTTTTCCAAAAAGGTTAAACCGGGAGATTTTGTAGTTGGAGGAGAGAACTTCGGATGCGGATCCTCCAGAGAGCAGGCACCGGGTGTTCTTAAGGCACTTGGAGTAAAGGCAGTTATTGCGAAATCTTTTGCCCGTATTTTTTTCCGCAATGCCATTAATATCGGACTTCCGGCAATTGTCTGTAAGGATCTTCCGGATGCTGTGAAGACAGGAGATACCCTGGAGCTTCATATGTCCGAGGGAACTGCTGTTGCCAATGGTAAGACTTATTCCTGCACAAAACTGCCGGAATACATGCAGAATATACTGAATCAGGGCGGCCTTATCGCTTCTCTGAACCGTGAGGAGGAATAAGAGATGGGAATGACGATCGCAGAAAAAATCATCGCGGCAGCGGCTGGAGTGGACAGTGTAAAACCCGGAGATATCTATACAGTTTCACTGGATCATCTGATGAGTAATGACGGAACCACACATCTGACTGTTGATATGTACAACAATAAATTAAAAAATCCTCATATTGCAGATACAAAGAAGCTGGTATTTATCGTAGACCATAACGTACCGTCTGACAGCCCGAAAACAGCGGCATCCCAGAAAAAGATGAGAGATTTTGCAAGAGAAAATAATATTGATTTCTGGGAAGGAAAGGGTGTCTGCCACCAGATCATGATCGAGAATTATGTCCGTCCGGGACAGTTGATCTTCGGTGCTGACAGCCATACCTGTTCCTACGGAGCACTTGGTGCTTTCGGTACCGGTGTAGGATGTACAGATTTCCTTTACGGAATGGTAACCGGAACTTCCTGGGTCATGGTTCCGGAAACCGTAAAATTTAACCTGACAGGGAAGCTTCCTGAGGGCGTTTACGCAAGAGATCTGATCCTTACCATTATCGGCGAGATCGGGGCAAACGGCTGCAACTATCAGGCAATGGAGTTTACCGGTGAGGGCGCCAGAACATTAAGCATCAGCGACCGTATGGCACTTTGCAACATGGCTGTTGAGGCTGGTGCGAAGACAGGAATCTTTGAGGCTGATGATAAAGCTCTGGAATATCTGAAAGAGCATGGACGTGAGCCAAAAGCGGTATATCACAGCGATCCGGATGCCGTTTACGCAAGAGAGTATACCTTTGATCTTTCAAAAGTCCGTCCGGTTGTAGCGAAGCCAGACTTTGTTGACAATGTGGTTCCGGCTAAGGAAACCTGTGGCATCAAGATCAACGAAGCGTTCCTTGGCTCCTGCAATAACGGCCGTATTGAAGATCTCCGTGTAGGCGCAGAGGTGATCAAAGGCAAAAAAGTTGCAGAGGGAATTCGTTTCCTGGTTGTTCCTGCAAGCCAGACCATCTATCGTCAGGCATTAAAGGAGGGGCTTATCGATATCTTCATGGAAGCAGGGGCTATTGTTATGAACCCGAACTGCAGTGTATGCTGGGGAAGCTGCCAGGGTGTTATCGGCGAGAATGAGGTTCTGATCAGCACAGGAACCCGTAATTTCAAGGGACGTGCAGGGCATCCGAGCTCCAAGGTTTACCTGGGATCTGCGGCAACAGTTACTGCATCTGCCGTTGCAGGTGAGATCGCAACTGCTGACAGAGTATAAGAGTTTCAGAAAAGATTTAAATAATATATTCAGAAATTATCAGAGGATGATCCGTTTCGGCGTGGGTTCTTATAACAGAGCAGACAGAAAAGATTTGCCTGATGATACGGAACGGAATAAACAGGAGATATACATATGGAAGCATTTACAGGAAAAGTGTGGGTACTTGGTGATGATATTGATACGGATATCATTATCCCGACGGAGTACCTTGCACTGAAAACCATTGACGATATGAAACAGTACGGATTCAGCCCCCTTCGTCCGGAGCTGGCCGGACAGATCCAAAAGGGCGACATTATTGTAGCAGGAAAGAACTTCGGATGCGGATCCTCCAGAGAGCAGGCACCGGAGATCATCAAGGCACTGGGTGTGCAGTGTGTCATTGCGAAATCTTTTGCCCGGATCTTTTTCCGCAACTCCATTAACAACGGCCTTCTTCTTATTGAGCAGCCGGATCTTCATGACAATGTAAAAGAGGGAGATCAGGTTACGGTAGTAATGAATGAGCATGTAGAGCACAATGGAAAACAGTACCCGATCGCTTCTCTTCCGGAGAATCTGATGGATATCATCCAGGCTGGCGGACTGGTAAAAGCCATGCGTAAGCTGAACGGCCTGGACTAAAAAACGGAGAGGAGAGAAATAATGGGCGAGACGATCATTGAAAAAATTATCAGACATAATACAGGCAAGGCAGTAAAACCTGGTGATATCGTGACGGTCAATGTGGACAGAGTGATGATCCATGATATCTTTATTCCGTTTGTAGCGGAAAAATTTGAGGAGATGGGCTTTCAGAAGCTGTGGGATCCGGACAAGGTTGTTCTGATCTATGACCATCTTGTACCGGCAAGTCAGCAGGATGATACCAGACATTTCCATGTGGGAGATGCTTTTGCAGCTAAATATGGCATGAAAAACGTACACAGAAGTGACGGTATCTGTCATCAGCTTATGACTGAGGCAGGTTATGTTAAACCCGGTAATATTGTATTTGGCACAGACAGCCATACCACGACTTATGGATGTGTCGGTGCGTTTTCTTCCGGCATCGGTTACACAGAGATGGCCAGCATCTTGGGAACGGGAACCATGTGGATCAAGGTTCCGGAAACCATAAAGGTTGTGATCGACGGAGAACTTCCGGAGAATGTCATGTCCAAGGATATCATCCTCCGCCTGATCGGTGACCTTCGTGCAGATGGAGCTACTTACCGTGCTCTGGAATTTTCCGGAAGCACCATTGAAAACATGTCTGTGGCAAGCCGTATGACTATGGCGAATATGGCAATTGAGGCCGGTGCGAAATGTGCACTTTTTACACCGGATGAGAAGACAGCTGCTTACTGCAACGTAGAGCTTGATGATTATCAGAAGAGTCTTGTGGGAGATGAGGATGCTGTCTACATGAAGACCATAACTTATAAAGCAGAGGATTTTGTGCCGGTAATGGCATGTCCGTCTCAGGTGGACAAGATCCGTGATGTCAGTGAGCTTCAGGGTGAGACCATCGACCAGGTATTCATCGGTTCCTGCACCAACGGACGTCTGGAGGATCTTATGGCGGTAGCAGAGGTGCTGAAGGGCAAAAAGGTTGCAGACTTTGTAAAGCTGATTGTGACTCCTGCCAGCCGCAAAATTTACCGTCAGGCTATTGAGCTTGGCATTCTGGATACTCTTGCGGAAGCAGGGGCTATCATTACACATCCGGGCTGCGGACTTTGCTGCGGAAGGACCGGCGGAATCCTGACAGACGGTGAAAAGGTTGTGGCAACCAACAATCGTAATTTCCTGGGACGTATGGGAACTTCCAAGGTTCAGATCTATCTGGCATCTCCGAAAACAGCAGCAGCCTGTGCCGTTGCAGGCAAGATCGTAATGCCGGAATAAGAAGCAGAAGATCCTGAGAGAAATACTGCTGCCAGAAACAGATAAAGAAACGTATGAGAAAGACAGATTTTCGCAGAGGCGTCAGTCTGTCTTTTTTTACCGGATCAGAAGGATCCGGGATAAGTCATTTTTACAGAAAATGGGATTTATTGTATTATAATAACAGCCAGTGTGACAACATAACATATATTACATAAGACTCGAGGGATAAGGGTATGGAGAAAAGATCAACCATCAGTAAAAAGACACTGAAGATCATACTTGGGATCTGTATTGGCGTAACGATCCTGGCAGTGGCAGGATTATTTGTCTATACATACTTGGCAGATCACAATACGCTGGGACGGAAGATTTCCATATGGGGAGTGGATGTTTCCGGACTGGATGCAAAGCAGGCAGAAGAAAAGATCACTGCGGAATTTGCAGATCGTCCGGTATCCTTTCAGGAAAATGATCAGGAAGTTTACAGTACTACTTTGAAAGAGCTGGGCTACAGTCTCAATGAAGAAGCCCTTCTGAGTAAGCTTACAGAAATTCAGAAACAGCGGGAAGAGAGCCGGAAGCTTTTTCCAAAGGAAGAAAATATAGAACCGGAATGTCAGATCGAGGAAGATGAGGAGCAGGAAAAGCAGGCTCTTGATCTTTCAAATTTCGGTACGGAAGAAAGAAAAGCTTCTGTTGATGCAGCCATTCAGTACGATAAGGAGAAAAAAGAATTCACCCTTGTGAAGCAGGTACAGGGGACGGAAATCGATCCGGATAAGCTGGAGACTACTGTGGACACAAATCTGAACGTAGCATTTGATACGGCTCTTCTTGGAGATATCATTACAGTACCGATCAACAAGCATGTGTATGTAAGTCCGACTGTCACTGTAACAGAGGATATGAAAAATAAGGTTACAGACCTGAACAGCCAGCTGAAGAAATACCGCAGCAGTACAGTAACTTATACATTCGGAAGTGAAACGGCTGTTCTGGATTCCGATACGATCACATCCTGGCTGAAGGCTGAAGGGGAGACGCTGACTTTAGATGAAGAAGCCATTAAAGCCTACATCAGTGAGCTTGCCAACAAATACAATACCATTTATGTTCCCCGTACCTTTCATACATCTGCGGGAACGGATGTGACCATTGAGGGAAATGAGTACGGCTATCGGATCGATCAGGACGGAGAATATGCTCAGCTTCTGGAAGACCTGAAAAGTGGTACTGCTGTAACAAGAGAGCCTGTTTACAGCAAAAAAGGATACCAGAGAAACGGAACAGACGATCTGGCAGGCAGTTACATAGAGGTCAGTCTGGATGCACAGCATTTGTGGCTGTATAAGGACGGAAGCCTTGTGACGGAAACAGATATTGTCAGCGGTAAGCCGGTGAAGGGGCGTGAAACATATCGTGGTGCATGGCCGATCGCCTACAAGGCGAGTCCCTTTAACCTTACCAGCAATGAATATGGTTACGATGTAAAGGTTAATTACTGGATGCCTTTTGTCTACGGACAGGGACTTCATGATGCGTCCTGGCAGTCATCCTTTGGCGGGAACCGTTATAAAACCAACGGAAGCCACGGCTGCATCAATCTGCCTAAGGATCAGGCAGCACTGATCTATAACACCATTGATGCAGGTTATCCGATCATTATTTACTGATAGGAGCAAAAAAGCTTCGGAGAGATCCGGAGCTTTTTTTATGCCCGAAAATGAAAATTATCATGGAAACAGGATCGTAAATGATAAGGTTTTTCAAAAGTACGTTAAAAAAAACACAAAAAAATATCGAAAAAGCCTTGTCGAAACAGAAATAACGTGATATGATGATTTCGGAAATCGAGCTAATACACTTCTTAATTGCGGAGGAAGAGTGTTTTTCTCTTTTATTTGGGTGCAAATTGATAAAAAAACTCAAATAAGTGTTAGTTGAGATTTCATTTTTTTATTCATGTATCGTTAAAAAAAAGACAATATATGAACAAGAATATCTACTAGAAACGTCAGATTTTAGACTAAGAAAGGATAATGAAAGGTATGAAGTACAGTTATTATCCGGGTTGCACCCTGAGAACAAAGGCCAAAGATCTGGATGAGTATGCCAGAGCCAGTGCCACAGCCCTTGGGTTTGAGCTTGAGGAGATCGAGGACTGGCAGTGTTGTGGTGGTGTTTATCCGCTTGGCACAGACGAGATCGCCACAAAGCTTTCTTCCGTCCGTGCGTTAAACCAGGCAAAAGAAAAAGGCCAGGATCTGGTGACGATCTGTTCAGCCTGTCATCATGTGATCAAGCGTGTCAATGATGATATGAAAAATGTGGAAGATATCCGGACCAGAGCCAACAATTATATGCAGTTGGAAGCTCCCTATGAAGGAGAGACAACCGTTCTCCATTATCTGGAGGTTCTCCGGGACAGAGTCGGTTTTGATAAACTGAAAGAAAAAGTAGTAAATCCTTTTACCGGAAAGAAGATCGGAGCCTATTACGGATGTCTGCTTCTGAGACCTGGAAAGATCATGGCATTTGATGATCCGGAAAATCCAAGGATCATGGAGGATTTTATTCGTGCCCTTGGCGCTGAGCCTGTGATCTATCCTTACAGAAATGAATGCTGTGGAGGATATATATCCCTGAAAGAAAAAGAAATGTCACAGAATATGTGTGAAAAGATTGAAGAAAGCGCAGCAGGCTTTGGCGCAGATATGCTGATCACTGCCTGTCCGCTTTGCAAATACAATCTGAATAAAAATTCCGGAAATAAAATGCCGGTTTACTATTTTACAGAGCTTCTGGCAGAAGCCCTTGGCGTCAAAGAGGAGGTGGCAAAATGAGAGATAACCATTCTGCTGCGGAAAAAATAAAGGAGATCAGCGGGACCAATCCTCTGAAATGTATGAAGTGTGGCAAATGCTCTGCTACCTGCCCATCCTTTGACGAGATGGATATCAAGCCTCATCAGTTTGTGTCCTACGTGATCAATGAAAATATCGAAGCACTTGTAAATTCAGCATCCCTGTGGAAATGTCTTTCCTGTTTTGCCTGTGTGGAGCGCTGTCCGCGAGACGTAAAACCCGGAAAGATCATTGACGGGGCAAGACAGCTGGTTGTTCGGGAAAAAGGCGGAGACTATCTTTCACCAAATGAAATTCCGGAGCTTCTTGATCCGGAGCTTCCTCAGCAGCTGCTTGTAAGTGCGTTCAGAAGATACAGGAGGTGAGAAAGTGCAGAGAATCGGTGTATTTGTCTGTCATTGCGGAAGTAATATTGCCGCTACGGTAGACGTGAAAAAAGTTGTGGAGATCATTGCAAAAGAGCCAGGAGTTGTCCATGCAGAAGATTATCAGTATATGTGTTCTGAAGCAGGACAGTCCAGGATCCAGGAAGCCATCCGTGAAAAAAATCTCACAGGAGTGGTTGTCTGTTCCTGTTCTCCGCGTATGCATGAGGCAACTTTCCGTAAAGCAGCGGAAAAGGCCGGCCTGAATCCATATATGGTGGAGATCGCAAATATCCGTGAGCACTGTTCCTGGATCCACAAGGATATGCAGGAGGCTACGGAGAAGGCCGTGATCCTTGCAAGAGCAGCAGTAGCAAAAGTCAATTTAAATGCTCCTCTTCAGCCGGGAGAAAGCCAGGTTACAAAGAGAGCCCTGATCATCGGAGGCGGTATCGCCGGAATCCAGACGGCTCTTGATATTGCCGATGCAGGCTATGAAGTTGATATTGTGGAAAAAACACCAAGTATCGGCGGAAGAATGTCACAGCTTGACAAAACCTTCCCTACTCTGGATTGCTCCGCATGTATCCTTACTCCCAAAATGGTGGAGGCTGCAGCTCACGAAAAGATCAATATCTATACATACAGTGAAGTAGAAAAAGTTGCAGGTTTTGTAGGAGATTTTACTGTTGATATCCGCAAAAAAGCGCGAAGTGTCAACATGGACAAATGTACAGGCTGTGGAGTCTGCCAGGAAAAATGTCCTTCCAAAAAGATTCCAAATGAGTTCAACAGAGGGCTGAACAACCGGTCAGCTATTTATACTCCGTTTGCACAGGCGATTCCAAATGTTCCTGTGATCGACAGAGAGCATTGCCTGAAATTTAAGACAGGCAAATGTGGTGTCTGCTCCAAAGTATGTCAGGCAGGAGCCATTGATTACGATCAGCAGGATGAGATCGTAACACAGAAATACGGAGCGATCGTGGTGGCAACCGGATTTGATACCATCAAGCTTGACAAATACGATGAATACGCATACAGCCAGAGCAAGGATGTGATCACATCTCTGGAGCTGGAGCGTATCATGAATGCTGCAGGACCTACAAAAGGACATCTTGAGCGCCTTTCCGATGGAAAAGCACCGAAGGAGATCGTATTTATCCAGTGTGTTGGAAGCCGTTGCTCCGATGACCGTGGAAAGCCATACTGTTCCAAGATCTGCTGTATGTACACAGCTAAGCATGCCATGCTGATCCGTGATAAATATCCGGATACCAATGTGACGGTATTTTATATTGATGTCCGTACACCTGGTAAAAACTTCGATGAGTTTTACAGAAGAGCAGTTGAGCAGTATAACGTAAACTACATCAAAGGTCAGGTAGGAAAAGTAATTCCGCAGCCGGATGGAACACTTCTTGTTCAGGGCTCGGATCTTCTTGATAATAAGCAGATCTTCAAGAAAGCAGATATGGTAGTTCTTGCAACAGCCATTGAACCGAATCCGGATGTACGTAAGATCGCTACTATGCTTACTGCAAGTATTGACACCAACAATTTCCTTACAGAAGCTCATGCAAAGCTTCGTCCTGTAGAATCACCGACAGCAGGAATTTTCCTTTCCGGTGTATGCCAGGGACCAAAGGATATCCCGGAGACAGTTGCCCAGGCAGGAGCTGCGGCTGTAAAGGCCATAGGACTTCTTGCAAAGGACAAGCTGACAACCAATCCATGTACGGCAAGATCCGACGAGCTTCTCTGTAACGGATGCTCTACCTGTGCAAATGTATGTCCTTACGGAGCGATTTCCTATGAGGAGAAACAGGTCAACGATCACGGTATCCGTGAGACAAGAAGAGTTGCGGTTGTCAATACAGCACTTTGCCAGGGCTGCGGTGCCTGCACAGTAGCCTGCCCGTCAGGAGCCATGGACCTTCAGGGCTTCTCCAACAGACAGATTATCGCGGAGGTGGATGCAATATGTCGATAGAAACAAAGGAAGAATTCAGACCAAAGATCGTGGCATTCTGCTGTAACTGGTGCAGTTACGCCGGAGCAGACCTTGCCGGAAGCAGCCGTTTGAGCTATCCGGCGGATGTAAAGATCATCCGTGTTCCATGTTCCTGCCGTGTCAATCCCATGTTCATCCTCCGTGCCTTTGAAAAAGGAGCCGATGGTGTGATTATGTGCGGATGCCATCCGGGAGACTGCCATTACAGTACCGGAAACTATTATGCAAGAAGACGTATGACACTTCTGTTTTCAATGCTGGATTATATTGGGGTGGAAAACGGAAGAACACGTGTGGAATGGGTATCTGCCGCAGAAGGTGTGAAATTTTCACAGACTATGAATGAGTTTGTTGAGAAGATCCATTCACTTGGTAAAAACGTGAGATTGGAGGATATAAGATGCAGGAGCTGATAAAACGTGCAAAAGAACTGCTTGCAGATGGCACGGTAGTCCGGGTTCTTGGGTGGAAAGCCGGAGATCTTGCCTTTAATCCGGAACCAGCCTATTTTGAAACACCGGAATCTCTGGAGGATTTTGTCTATGATGGATTCTGCGGTGCCAATTTAAGCAAATATATGATCGAAGCTTCCAAGCTGGAAGGAAAAACCATGGTCTGTCTGAAGCCCTGCGATACATATAGCTTTAACCAGCTTTTGAAAGAGCATCGTGTAGACAGAGAAAAAGCCTATATCGTAGGTGTTGGCTGTAAAGGAAAGCTGGATATTGAAAAGATCCGTAAAATGGGGATCAAGGGTATCCGGGGAATTTCCGGAGCAGAGATTACCGGAGATGCAGAGACATTGACTGTGGATACTGTTTACGGAGAAAAAACCTGTGCATACAAAGATGCCATGCTGGAACGCTGCCATGTATGTAAAGGAAAAGAGCATAAAATTTACGATGAACTAATCGGTGAGTCAAAGGAGACAAAGGACGCTGACCGTTTCGCAGAAGTTGAGCGGATCGAGGCAATGAGTCCGGAAGAAAAATTTGCATTCTGGCAGAGCGAGCTGAGTAAATGTATCCGCTGTAATGCCTGCCGTAATGTATGTCCGGCCTGCAGCTGCCGCAAATGCGTTTTTGACAGCAACAAGTTCGATAGCGCCCAGAAGGCAAATGTGGATTCCTTTGAGGAAAAGATGTTCCATGTGATTCGTGCCTTCCATGTAGCCGGAAGATGTACGGACTGTGGCGAGTGCAGCAGAGTCTGCCCGCAGGGAATTCCCCTTCATCTGTTTAACCGTAAGTTTATCAAGGATATTGATGCGTTTTACGGTGAGTATCAGGCAGGCGAGGATGCGGAGTCAAAGGGTCCGCTTACCAGCTTTACCTTTGAGGATGTAGAGCCAGGGATCGTGGCAGAAAGGGGATAATGTATGTATAAGATCGCAGTAGAAAATCTGCCGGCATTATTCCGGAAAATTGCCGCAGACCAGGAATTATATTTACCGGTAAAGGTAAGTGAGCAGGTGAACTTCAAGGCATGGAGCGAGGATGCAGAAGTTTCCCTTGAAACACTGAAAACCGTGAAATCACCGAAGGATGCTTTCTTTCCGCAGAGTGAAAATCTCTATACCTGTAAAAAAGATGGGAAAAATATCAGCATTGAGCCTCAGGCACTGAAAGACCAGAATTTTGTCGTATTCGGAATGAGAGCCTGTGATGTACAGGGCGTGAAAGTTCTCGACAATGTGTTCCTTGGGGATCCGGTGGATACTTTTTACCAGGCAAGAAGAGAACATGGAACTATCGTAGCTCTTGCCTGTCATGAACCGGAGGAAAGCTGCTTCTGTAAAGTATTTGGCATTGATGCTGCAGATCCGGAAGCAGATGTTGCAGCCTGGATCATCGAGGGAGAACTTTTCTGGAAGCCTCTCACAGAAAAAGGAAATGCTCTGACAGAAGCTGTGAAGGAGCTTTTGGCAGATGCTGATGAGACAAAGGTAGAAGAGGAGAAGAAGGCAATCCGTGGTATTATCGAGCTTCTTCCATATACACATCTTTCACTGGAAGGATGGGCGCAGGAAGAATACATGGACCGTTTCAATTCTCCTGTATGGGAGAAACTGTACAAGCCTTGTCTTGCCTGCGGAACCTGTACCTTCGTATGTCCGACCTGTCAGTGCTATGACATTAAGGATTACGATACAGGGCACGGTGTTCACCGTTACCGCTGCTGGGATTCCTGCATGTACTCTGATTTTACCATGATGGCTCACGGAAACAACCGTACCAGCCAGATGCAGAGATTCCGTCAGAGATTTATGCATAAGCTTGTTTATTATCCGTTAAATAATGACGGCATGTTCTCCTGTGTTGGCTGCGGCCGCTGCGTGGAGAAATGTCCGGAATCTTTAAATATCGTAAAAGTCATCAAGGCCTTTGAAACACAGGGAGGTGAAAAGAATGAGTGAATGTACCTGTCATAAAAATTATACACTGGATACGCTGATCCCCAAGGTTGGCGTGATCACAGATATCCGTCAGGAGACACCGGATGTAAAAACCTTCCGTGTGGAAGCTCCGGAGGGTGGAAAGCTTTTCGAGCATATGCCAGGACAGTGTGCCATGGTCTGTGCACCAGGCGTCAGTGAAGGTATGTTTTCCATTACTTCTTCTCCGACTGTAAAGGATTATCAGGAATTCAGCATCAAAAAATGCGGATCCCTTACCGATTATCTCCACAGCCTTCAGGTTGGAGATGAGATCGCAGTCCGCGGACCATACGGAAATCATTTTCCGGTGGAAGATAAGTTAAAGGGAAAAAATCTCCTGTTCATCGCAGGTGGAATCGGTCTGGCACCTCTTCGTTCCGTGATCAATTATGTGCTGGATAACCGTGAGGATTACGGAACAGTAGATATTCTCTATGGTTCCCGTTCCGCAGATGATCTGGTGCAGCTTAAGGAAATCCAGGAAGTATGGATGAAAACAGAAGGTGTAAATGTATATCTTACCATTGACCGTGAGCAGGAAGGCTGGGACGGTCATGTAGGATTTGTTCCGAATTATCTGAAGGAGATTGGTTTTGATACCAATAAGACCGCTCTGGTCTGCGGCCCGCCGATCATGATCAAATTCGTTCTGGCAGGACTGGAAGAGCTGGGCTTCTCCAGAGATCAGGTATATACCACACTGGAGCTTCGTATGAAATGCGGTGTCGGAAAATGCGGCCGCTGCAACATCGGAGACAAATACGTCTGCAAAGACGGCCCAGTATTCCGATGTGATGAGGTGGATGAATTACCTAATGAGTACTAAGTTATAGATTGCACCTTAAGAAACTTTCAAATATATGCGCTGGTTATAGCCAGTACACAGCCATGTGGAACAGCCATCTCGCTAAGATGCCCATTTTAGGAGCGATTTTAGCGGCGCTGAAATCCAGTACTTACGAAGACTTAGGAGTGAAGGCTCTCCTGAACTCCTTAGTCGCAGTTAGTACTTAGTTCAGCAGAGCGTTGCGACGGGCACGTGTGAGATGGCTGTTCCACATGGCGTACGATTTGGATAAAAGAAAGGACACCAACATGGAAAATAATATGGTAAACGTATATTTTTTCGGTAAAAAATACAGCGTTCCCGGTGATCTGACCATTATGACAGCTATGGAATATGCCGGTTACACATTAAAAAGAGGATGCGGCTGCAGACACGGATTCTGCGGTGCCTGTGCGACCATCTACAGGATCAAGGGACAGAATGAGCTGAAAACCTGTCTCGCCTGTCAGACACAGGTGCAGGAGGGAATGTATGTGGCAAGTATCCCGTTCTTCCCTACAGACAAGAGACTTTATAATATAGAAGATCTTAAGCCGAACCAGCAGGTAATGATGGAGCTTTATCCGGAGATCTACAGCTGCATCGGATGCAATGCCTGCACAAAGGCCTGTACACAGGACTTAAATGTCATGCAGTATATTGCATATGCGCAGAGAGGCGAGCTTGAAAAATGTGCAGAGGAATCCTTTGACTGCGTAAGCTGCGGCTGCTGTTCCGTAAGATGTCCGGCAGGAATTTCCCATCCGATGGTAGGCCTTCTGGCAAGACGTCTCACCGGAAAATATATTGCGCCGAAAAGCGAGCATCTGGAGAAACGTGTGGAAGAGATCCACGAGGGCAAATTTGACGATATGATCGAGAAGATCATGCAGAAGCCGATCACAGAGATGCAGGAACTTTACAACAGCAGAGAAATCGAGAAGTAGGAGGGCGTAAAACATGTATGCACCATATCCAGAAAATATGATGGAATCCATCAAAAAGGTAGAGGCTACAAGAGCGGAGCGTATGGCAACAGAGCCAAGACGTCTGAGTGCAGATGAGAAAGATGCTCTTCTCAAAAAATTCCATCCGGACTATAACCCGGATGCATTTGCAGAGATTAAGGTAGGACCGAACAAGGGACAGAAAGCACCACTGGAACTGACAAAAATGCTCCATTCAGAAAGCCGTCTGCTCAACGAAAAAATCGATCTTACAAAAATCGATTATGATGTAGATGTACTGATCATCGGCGGTGGTGGAGCAGGCTCTTCCTGTGCCATCGAGGCCCACAACGCAGGTGCCAACGTTATGATCGTTACAAAACTCCGTATCGGTGATGCCAACACCATGATGGCAGAAGGCGGGATCCAGGCAGCAGATAAAGAAAATGATTCCCCGGTACAGCATTATCTGGACTGCTTTGGAGGCGGACATTTTGCCGCAAAACCGGAGCTTGTAAAAAGACTGGTAATGGAAGCACCGGATGCGATCAAATGGCTCAACGACCTTGGTGTTGAGTTTGATAAAGCAGAAGACGGAACCATGGTCACTACACATGGCGGCGGTACCTCCAGAAAGAGAATGCATGCTGCAAAGGATTATTCCGGATCAGAGATCATGCGTACTATCCGTGATGAGGTCTTAAATCTTAAGATCCCGGTAGTGGAATTTACATCCGCTGTAGAACTTCTGAAGGATGAAAAAGGTCAGACTGCCGGTGCAGTTCTTCTCAACATGGAAACCGGAGACTATTCCGTTGCAAGAGCAAAAACAGTTGTAATTGCAACCGGTGGTGCAGGAAGAATGCATTATCAGGGATTCCCGACCTCCAATCACTACGGAGCAACTGCTGACGGACTCGTGCTTGGATACAGAGCAGGCGCTTCCCTTCTTTACCAGGATTCTATCCAGTATCATCCAACAGGTGCGATCTATCCGTCACAGATCCTTGGTGCCCTGGTAACAGAGAAGGTTCGTTCCGTTGGTGCACAGCTTGTAAATGCAAACGGAGAGGCTTATATTCATCCGCTGGAAACCCGTGACGTAAATGCTTCCGGTGTTATCCGCGAGTGTGAGGAAGGCCGTGGCGTTGAAGTTCCAGGTGGACGAAAAGGTGTATGGCTGGATACTCCGATGATCGAGATCCTGGGCGGTGAGGGAACTATCGAAAAGAGGATCCCTGCCATGTTCCGTATGTACATGAATTACGGCATTGATATGAGAAAAGTCCCGATCGTGATCTACCCGACCCTTCATTATCAGAACGGTGGTCTTGAGATCAACGGAGACGGCTTTACAAAAGAAATCCCGAACCTTCTGGTTGCAGGAGAGGCAGCAGGCGGAATCCACGGAAGAAACCGACTGATGGGCAACTCTCTTCTTGATGTAATTGTATTCGGACGAAATGCAGGTAAAAAAGCAGCTGCCAAATGCAAAGAGGTAGAGCTTGGCACTATGAATCTGGATCATATCAGAAAATATGAAGAGGAACTGAAAAATGCAGGAGTTGATACAGGAGACGTATCTCCTATGCTTCTGCCGAAATATGCCCGCCACGAACGTTAACAATATGTTATGATAATAAAAACATATGAGATAAGCGAAAGGAGTCTATTATGAGAGAAATCGAAGTAAACAGACTTACAGAGATTATCGAAAAACTCTGTATCGAAGCCAATGAACATCTCCCGGAAGATGTGAAGGATGCTATCAAAACCTGCCGTGCCTGCGAGGACGGCGAGATCGCAAAAGGTGTCCTTGATAACATTATCGAGAATTTTGATATTGCGGACAGTGAGAATGTTCCGATCTGTCAGGATACCGGAATGGCATGCGTATTCCTTGAAATTGGCCAGGATGTCCACTTTACAGGCGGAGATTTAAATGATGCCATCAATGAAGGTGTACGCCGCGGATACGATAAAGGTTACCTGAGAAAATCCGTTGTCAAGGATCCGGTACGCCGTGGAAACACAGGTGACAATACACCGGCTATGATCTATACAGAGATCGTTCCTGGAGATCAGGTGAAAGTAACTGTAGGACCAAAAGGCTTCGGAAGCGAGAATATGAGCCAGATCCGTATGTTCAAGCCATCTGCAGGCCTTCAGGGAATCAAGGATTTCATTCTTGAGGTTGTAGAAACTGCAGGTCCGAACCCATGTCCGCCTATGGTAGTTGGTGTTGGTATCGGAGGAACTTTTGACAAATGTGCACTTCTTGCAAAGAAAGCGCTGATGCGTCCTCTGAATACAGAGAACCCGGATCCTTACTATGCAGATCTTGAGAAAGAGATGCTGGAGAAGATCAACAAGCTTGGTATCGGACCTCAGGGCTTTGGCGGAAAGACCACAGCTATCGGTCTGAACATTGAGACTATGCCTACTCATATCGCAGGTATGCCATGTGCAGTTAACATCAACTGCCATGTAACACGTCATAAAACGGAGGTGCTTTAATATGGAAAGAAGAAAGATCACACTGCCTCTGACAAGAGAGCTGGCAAGAACTCTCCATGCAGGCGACCAGGTTTTACTGACAGGAACCATCTATACATCCCGTGATGCAGGTCACAAGAGAATGTGCGAGGCCCTTGCAAAAGGAGAAAAGATTCCTTTTGACCCTACAGATGCTACTATTTACTATGTAGGTCCGACTCCGGCAAAACCAGGCGAAGTCATCGGCTCCGCAGGCCCTACAACCAGCGGCCGTATGGATGCCTATGCACCGACCATGATGTCCGTAGGCGCCAGAGGAATGATCGGAAAAGGTGCCCGCCTTCCGGAAGTCGTAGATGCAATGAAAAAATATGACGGCGTATATTTCGGAGCCATCGGCGGTGCAGGTGCACTTCTTGCAAAATGCATCAAAAAAGCAGAGCTTATCGCTTACGAAGACCTCGGAGCAGAAGCACTCCGCAAGCTTTATGTGGAAGACATGCCGCTTGTAGTCATCATTGACAGCGAGGGAAATAACCTCTACGAAGAGGGGCGTGCAGAGTACCTGAAAGACCATGCAGAATAATCTTTTGCTCTACAATATGATATTGTGATATATTTCAAAAAGGAATAAAAAAAGGATAAAAGTCCGACAGTAAATGCTGAAAATCCGTGCAGAAGCATTTATTGTTGGGCTTTTTAATTTTATCATTTCACTTTCAATTTAATCATTCTTGAGAAAATGATCAAATTAAAGTTGACAATGATAAGATTGATTTATATACTTGAAGTAAATAAAATCGAAAAAAGAGTGATAAAGAAGGTGATGAAAAATATATGAGACAGTTTGATTATCGGGAAAAGTGGAAAAATCTGTTGACTCCTGAAATTGTATCTTACCTGACACAGATACATGAATTTAAAGGAGAACAAACTCTTTTTATTGAGGCCAAAGCAGATACTCTTACACAATTAGTTGAAATCGCCAAGATTCAAAGTACGGAAAGTTCCAATAAAATAGAAGGTATTTATACATCAGATATCAGATTGCGGGAATTGGTAAAAGACAAAACAAGGCCAAGGACAAGAAATGAACAGGAAATTGCCGGATACAGAGATGTATTGAATACAATTCATGAAAGTCATGACCATATCCCACCAAAGTCTGCGATTATTTTACAGCTCCACAGAGATTTGTATAAATTTGAAAGCTACAATATTGGAGGGAAATATAAAACTGCGGATAATATAATTGAGGAAGAAGATTCCCGGGGAATAAAAAAAATACGGTTTAAACCAGTACCGGCCTGGGAAACACCGGAAGCAATGGAAGAACTATGCAGAGCATTTGAAGAGGCAATGGCAACAGGAGAAATAGATCCACTTCTTTTGATTCCAATGTTTATTCTGGATTTCCTATGCATACATCCGTTTAATGACGGCAATGGAAGAATGAGCCGTTTACTTACACTATTACTTTTGTACAGATCCGGCTATATTGTGGGAAAATATATCAGTATCGAGAGAATGATAGAAAATTCAAAGGAATTATACTATGAATGTTTAAGGGAAAGTTCTGAGAACTGGTATGAGAATAAGAATGATTATATACCATTTGTAAAATATATGCTTGGCGTTATCGTAGGAGCATACAGAGAATTTTCTTCAAGGATAAAATTGCTGATAACGCAGAATATATCAAAACCGGAGCGAATAGAAGAGATTATAAAAAATAATCCGGGTATAATTACAAAAAAAGAAATCGCAGAAAAATGTCCGGATATCAGTGTGGTAACGATACAGAGAACACTGGCAGAATTACTGACAGCAGAAAAAATTTTAAAAATCGGCGGTGGCAGGTATACGAAATATACCTGGAATAATGAACGATAGATGGGAGATAAAAAATGATCACTGGTGAATTAAAAAACAAAATAGATGGTTTATGGGATATATTTGCGGCAGGAGGACTTGTCAATCCACTGGAAGTAATCGAACAGATTACATACCTGATGTTTATTCATGATCTGGATGATTCCGATAATATGCGTGCAAGAGAAAGTGCAATGCTTGGCTTGCCATTTCAGAGTATTTTTTCCGGAGAAGTAAAAATAGGTGAGAGAACAATTGACGGAAGTCAGCTGAAATGGTCCGTATTCCATGATTTTCCGGCAGACAGAATGTATATGATCATGCAGGAATGGGTATTTCCGTTTATAAAAAATCTTCATAATGATAAAAACAGTGCATATTCCAAATATATGGACGATGCGATATTTAAGCTTCCGACACCACTCCTTTTATCCAAAGTGGTGGATTCTCTGGATGAAATTTACAAACTTATGAATGAAATCCAGACAGCAGATGTCAGAGGAGATGTATATGAATATCTTCTTTCAAAAATAGCTCAGTCCGGACGGAATGGACAGTTCCGTACACCAAGACATATTATCCGGATGATGGTTGAGATGATGGATCCGTCCAGTGATGAGATTATCTGTGATCCGGCATGTGGAACCTCCGGATTTCTGGTTGCAGCAGGAGAATATCTGAAAGAAAAAAGAAAAGAAGAAATTTTTTATGATAAGCAGAAAAAAGATCATTACATGAATCATATGTTCCATGGATATGATATGGACCGCACCATGCTTCGTATTGGAGCCATGAATATGATGACTCACGGAATAGAAAATCCTTATATTGAGTATCGGGACAGCTTATCTGATCAGAATGCAGATAAAGATCAGTATTCCCTTGTGCTGGCAAACCCACCTTTTAAAGGAAGCCTGGATGCAGAATCTGTTTCCGGAGATCTTCTTAAAGTTTGCAAGACAAAGAAAACAGAACTTTTATTTCTTGCTTTGTTCCTGAGGATTATGAAAATTGGAGGAAGATGCGCCTGTATTGTACCAGATGGTGTACTTTTCGGATCATCACGGGCACATAAATCCATCCGTAAGGAAATTGTTGAGAATCAGAGACTGGAAGCTGTAATATCCATGCCTTCCGGTGTATTTAAACCCTATGCAGGAGTATCCACAGCGATCCTCATTTTTACAAAAACAGAACACGGTGGAACAGATCAGGTATGGTTCTACGATATGAAAGCAGACGGATTCAGTCTGGACGATAAACGTACTCCGGTCACAGAGAATGACATTCCGGATATTATAGAGCGTTTCAAAAACCTTGATAAAGAAGCAGAACGGAAACGAACAGACCAGTCATTTATGGTACCGAAAAAAGATATTGTGGAGAATGATTATGATCTCAGTATCAATAAATACAAAGAAATTGAATACACCCCAGTGGAATATCCTCCAACATCAGAAATCATGGCCAATATCCGGGAACTGGAGCTGGAAATCGGAAAAGAAATGGATGAGCTGGAACGGTTGTTGGGATTATAGAAGAAAGGATGGCAGATTCGAAAATTCGGGTTTGTGTGGGAAGAATGATATGAGTGTACGGACTATTGATGAATGCTTTTATCAAATTCGAAACGGTGCCAATATAAAGCAGGGAGCAGTGGATGGAGGATATCCAATTACGCGTATAGAAACGACTGCAAATGACAGATTTAACCGTGATAGAATGGGATATGCAGGAATTACCGATATAAAAAAATATGAAAATTATGTTCTTCAGGATGGGGATTTGTTAATGTCGCATATTAATAGTACACAATATTTGGGAAGAACAGTACTTTATGAAAAACAAGGTGATGAAAAGATAATTCATGGTATGAATTTGCTTGGACTAAAGGCTAGAAGAGATATTATCATACCAGCTTATGCGAGATACTGTTTTTATTCTCAGCCGTTTAGAGAACAAATTGGAAGAATAACAAAAAAGTCTGTTAATCAAGCGAGTTTTGCAGTGGCAGATTTGAAAAAAATCAAAATTATTGTTCCTGATTTATCTGAACAATGTGAGGTTATTGACATTCTTAATAGAGTGAATCAAGTGATTGAAGATCGCCAGCGAGAACTTCGGAAGATGGATGACCTTATTAAAGCCCGATTTGTCGAGCTGTTTGGAGACCCTAGAAGTAATCCGTTTGGATTCGAGAAGAAGATGTTAAAAGATACGTGCAAAGTTATTACTGGCAATACACCTTCACGAGCAATAGCAGAATATTATGGTGATTATATAGAATGGATAAAGACAGATAATATTGTTTCTGGAATTCTTAATCCAACTCAAGCGACAGAGAGTTTGTCTGAAAAGGGTATGAATGTTGGACGTACAGTTGAAAAGGATTCTATTCTTATGGCTTGTATTGCTGGAAGTATAGCAAGTATTGGTAGAGTTTGCATTACAGATAGAATAGTGGCATTTAACCAGCAGATTAATGCAGTAGTACCTGAACAATACAATATTCTGTTTTTGTATGTGCTGCTTCAGATGTCCAAAGATTATCTTGTGGAAGATATAAATATGGCATTAAAAGGTATATTGTCTAAATCGAAGCTTGAGGAAAAAGAGTTTATTATTCCACCGATGGATTTGCAGGAACAGTTTTCCGACTTCGTCAAACAAGTCAACAAATCAAAAGTTAAAGTGCAAAAAGCACTGGATGAAACACAGAAGTTATTCGACAGTCTCATGCAACAGTACTTTGGATAGAAAGGGGAAGTTGTAGTGATAGGAGAAGGACGGGAAAGCAAAAAAGATAACGATTTATTTTACACATGCAGCCTGATTGATTACATTGCCAGGAAAACAAAGAATACACGGGCAGACGTTGTAAATAAACTTGGAAAGCAGAGAATTGATAAAATCTATGACCTGGCAGATATTTACCATTGTGACAACATTGACAGAGTCAGTGATGATTTTATTGAAGAAGCAGGAATACAAGAAGGAAATTTTGACAATGTAGGTGAGTGTAAATACAGCATCCCATCACATTGGGACATTGGAAAGGTATATAAGCGGCTGATAAAAATGGTTGCTGCAGATGAAAATATTGGAATCGTAGATGCTTTAATAAAAGTATACAATTCCTTTATCAGTGCAAAGATTGATAACTACAACAGCAGTGTATATTACGAAAATCCGGCATATATATTTGAATCGTACCGAGAAAACAAAATGCTATAAACAAAATGGTTGAAGGATGCTGGTATATTTTGAAAGGAGTATGCCAGCATGGAAGAAAAAATAGTGAAAATACTGAATGAAATGTCAGAATATCTGTCAATTACACAAATGAAAAAACTTCAGGAAGTAATCTTAAAAGTATGTGCAGAGAATGAAGCTGATAAAATGGAAATATCCAATACAGATTTTCTTGAAATGTTTTTGGATGCAAAGAAGATAGAAGGTTGTTCAGAAAGAACCATTCAATATTATAAAGTTACGGTAGAACATTTGTTATCCCATATTGAAACATCTGTAAGGAAGATTACAACAGAAGAAATACGGACATATTTGGCAGAATATCAGAAAAATAATAAATGTTCAAATGTTACGGTGGATAACATTCGAAGAAATATTTCCAGCTTTTTCTCCTGGTTAGAGGAAGAAGATTATATTTTAAAAAGTCCTATGAAACGGATTCATAAGATTAAAACTAAAACGGTAGTAAAAAGCGTTATTACAGATGAAGGGATTGAACGACTCAGGGATAACTGCAAAGAAATTAGGGATCTGGCAATTATAGATTTGCTATATTCTACAGGAATACGAGTAGGTGAACTGGTAAATCTGAATGTTGATGATATTGATTTGGAAGGGCGTGAGTGCATTGTATACGGAAAGGGAGACAAAGAGAGGCGTGTATATTTTGATGCAAAAGCGAAGGTGCATTTAAAAGAATACATTGCTCATCGAAAAGATAATAATTCTGCATTATTTGTAACTCTGGATGCACCACATGATAGATTAAAAATAAGCGGAGTGGAAATTCGTTTAAGGGAATTAGGAAAAAGAATTGATCTGGAACGTATTCATCCCCATAAATTTCGAAGAACCATGGCAACCAGAGCAATAGATAAAGGAATGCCAATAGAACAGGTGCAAAAAATATTAGGACATTCACAAATTGATACAACGATGCAGTATGCGATGGTGAATCAAAACAATGTCAAAACATCTCATCAGAAATTTATGAGCTGAATTTTATTCAAATTCGGGTTTGTGTGGGAAGAATGATATGAGTGTACGGACTATTGATGAATGCTTTTATCAAATTCGAAACGGTGCCAATATAAAGCAGGGAGCAGTGGATGGAGGATATCCAATTACGCGTATAGAAACGACTGCAAATGACAGATTTAACCGTGATAGAATGGGATATGCAGGAATTACCGATATAAAAAAATATGAAAATTATGTTCTTCAGGATGGGGATTTGTTAATGTCGCATATTAATAGTACACAATATTTGGGAAGAACAGTACTTTATGAAAAACAAGGTGATGAAAAGATAATTCATGGTATGAATTTGCTTGGACTAAAGGCTAGAAGAGATATTATCATACCAGCTTATGCGAGATACTGTTTTTATTCTCAGCCGTTTAGAGAACAAATTGGAAGAATAACAAAAAAGTCTGTTAATCAAGCGAGTTTTGCAGTGGCAGATTTGAAAAAAATCAAAATTATTGTTCCTGATTTATCTGAACAATGTGAGGTTATTGACATTCTTAATAGAGTGAATCAAGTGATTGAAGATCGCCAGCGAGAACTTCGGAAGATGGATGACCTTATTAAAGCCCGATTTGTCGAGCTGTTTGGTAATCCGCTTGATGGTACAGCTAAATATCCGATTCATCAAGTCGGAGAAGTTGCTAATTCAGTAGACCCACAACCAAGTCATAGAACACCACCGGTTGAAGAAGGTGGAATCCCTTATGTAAGTATCAAGGATTGCGATTATAAAACAGGTAAAATAGATTTCGAAGGTGCTCGAAAGGTCAGTCCTAAAGTGTTAGAAGAACATATGAATAGATATACTTTACATGACGGAGATTTTGTTGTTGGAAAGATTGGAACTATTGGTAATCCAGTGTTTGTTCCAGCACGTAATGACTATACATTATCTGCTAATGTAGTGTTGGTCCAACCTAATAGTGAATTAGTAAATCCGTATTTCTTGAAGTACTCATTTGAATCAGATTTTGTCGAAAGACAATTTGCTGAAGCAAAGAATTCCACTTCGCAAGCTGCATTTGGTATACAAAAAGTGAGGACAGTTGAAGTGATGAATCCAGATTTAGATGTACAAAGAGAATTTGAGATTTTTGTCAAACAAGTCAACAAATCAAAATTTATCAATCAGCTTTTATAGAAAATGGAATTATATATGTCACGATACAATCGAGAAAGTGAAATAAAGCAAAAGAAATGTTTTATGAAGACACATGAGAGAAATTGCTTACTGCGATGGGAATGAAATTTACAATGGTATATTTTCAGAAGAGGGTTAAATATGCAAAATGAAATAATCTTATTTGAAACTGCTGATAAGGAAATAAAATTAACTGTGTCTGTCAAAAATAATACCGTATGGCTTAATAGGAATCAGCTAGCTAAATTATTTGGAAGAGATGTAAAGACAATTGGTAAACATATTAATAATGCATTAAAAGAAGAACTGGATAATTCAGTTGTCGCAAATTTTGCGACAACTGCTTCAGATGGAAAAGTGTATCAAGTAGAACATTATAATTTAGATATGATTATTTCTATAGGCTATAGAGTCAAATCTAACAGAGGTGTAGAATTTAGAAAATGGGCAAATAATGTTCTGAAACAGTATATCCTACAAGGCTATGCAATCAATAAAAAAAGATTAGAAGCCTTACAGAGAACAGTAAATATTCAAACCAAAATGCTTGCATGTACTTTGGAAATAGATGAAGCAGAGGTGCTAAAAGCTGTTGATTTATATACAAATGCCTTGATGTTATTAGACCAGTATGATCACCAGTCGATTAAAAAGCCTGCAGGAAATAAAGCTATATACAGAATTACATACGAGGATTGTAGAAATATGGTGAATGCAATGGAAGATTCATTTCATTCGGATGTCTTTGGTGTTGAAAAAGAAACGGGGAAAGTTGAAGGTATTCTTGCAGCAATTTACCAAAATGTTTTCGGAGGAGAGGTTTATCCTTCTTTAGAAGAGAAAGCCGCTAATCTTTTGTATTTTATGATAAAAGATCATCCCTATGCTGATGGATGTAAGAGAATTGCTGCATCGTTATTTTTGGAATTTTTAGCTCGCAATGATGTACTCTACAAAGATGGACAGAAAAGGATAAGTGATGGTGCATTAGTAGCAATTACATTGATGATTGCAGAGTCAGATCCAAAAGAAAAAGATATTATGGTTAATTTGGTAATGAATTTATTGTCAATGTAAAGTGAAAGTAAAAGAGGGAGATTTCACAATGGTAACAAACTTTGATTATTTAAAAAATGAATCAAAATTCTCTGCATTTGCGAATGTTGCCATCTCTGCGGAGAAGATCATATTAGCAGATCCGGATGCGAGTATTCTTAACAGCCGCCGGGCTATGGAATTTGCTGTAAAATGGTTGTATTCTGTGGAAAACAGTTTGCAGATTCCGTACCAGGATAATCTTCATACTCTGATGAATGCAGAGGAATTCAGACAGTTAGTGGGACCGGATCTTTGGAAACGGATGGATTATATCCGCAGATGTGGAAACAGTGTGGCACATAGCAATAAAAAACCTGGCAGAGATGCAGCGATGCTGTGTCTTGAAAATCTGTCGATTTTTTTAGATTACGTTGCATATTGTTATGGAGAACAGTATCAGGAGCATCCATTTGACAAGTCGATTATTGATGGCAGAATTGAGAAGGCAAAGGCATCCAGGGAAACAGCCAGAAAAGCAAAGGAAACACTTCTGAAAGAACAAGAAAAAACTGCTCAGCAGGAACTGGATCTACAAAAACTGATGGCAGAAAATACTTTCCTCAGGGAAGAACTGTCCGCACGTCACGAGAAACAGCAGCAGACATATGTTCCGAAACCTCTGGATCTGTCTGAATATGAAACCAGAAAACTTTACATAGATTCCATGCTCATTGATGCAGGATGGACCCAGGGAAAAGACTGGTTAAATGAGATGACTGTGACAGGCATGCCGAATAAATCAGGAATTGGGCGTATTGATTATGTCCTCTATGATGATAGGAGTAAACCACTGGCAATTATAGAAGCAAAACGTACCTGTAAGGACATTGCTGAAGGCAGACAGCAGGCGAAACTTTACGCAGATTTATTGGAAAAGAAATATGAACGACGTCCGGTAATTTTCCTTACAAATGGTTTTGAAACACGGATCATAGACGGACAATATCCAGAAAGAAAATGTTCGGTTATTTATTCTAAACGAGATCTGGAGAAATGGTTTAACCTTTTGAGTATGCGGACAAGCCTGCAAAATATTTCTGTAGATAAAAAGATAGCAGACCGCTATTATCAGGAAGCCGCGATAAAAGCAGTATGCCAGAGCTTTGATGAAAAGAATCGGAGAAAAGCCCTGCTTGTTATGGCCACAGGTTCCGGAAAAACCAGAACAGTAATGGCTTTGTGCAAGGTACTGGTTGATGCGGGCTGGGTAAAGAATATACTTTTTCTGGCGGACAGAAATTCACTGGTAACGCAGGCGAAAAGAAATTTTGTAAACTGGATGCAGGATTTTTCCTGTACAAATCTGGTTGAAGAAAAGAATAATTATATGTCGCGATGTGTTTTCTCCACATATCAGACCATGATAAATTGTATTGATGTGATAAATGATAAAGAAGGAAAAGTTTTTACCTGTGGTCATTTTGATCTGATCATTTGTGATGAAGCGCACAGATCTATTTATAATAAGTATAAAGATATTTTTACATATTTTGATGCACTGCTTGTAGGACTTACTGCAACACCGAAAGATGAGATTGACAAAAATACATATGAAGTATTTGAACTGGCAAACGGGGATCCTACTTATGGATATGATCTGGCGCAGGCGGTTAAGGATGGATATCTGGTTGATTATCTGTCAGTAGAATCCAGGGTAAAATTTATTGATCAGGGAATTGTATATGATGAACTTTCAGAAGCAGATAAAGAAATCTATGAAAATACTTTTGAAGACGAAAATGGAAAGCTTCCGGAAGCGATAAATTCGGCTGCATTGAATACCTGGATTTTCAACGAAGATACAATTAAAAAAGTTCTTCATGTCCTGATGAGAGATGGAATTAAAATTGAATATGGACAGAAGATTGGAAAAACAATTATTTTTGCGAAAAATCATGATCATGCGGAAAAAATCCTTGAGATTTTTAATAAGGAATATCCGCATTTAAAGAATTACGCCATGGTGATCGATAACAGAATGAAATATGCACAGAGTGCAATTGATGAGTTTTCAGATCCGAAAAAACTACCGCAGATCGCAATTTCTGTAGATATGTTAGATACCGGAATTGATGTACCTGAAGTTCTTAATCTTGTATTCTTTAAGAAAGTTATGAGTAAAGCAAAATTCTGGCAGATGATCGGACGAGGAACAAGACTATGCCCGGGATTGTTGGATGGGGAAGATAAGAAAAAGTTTTACATTTTTGATTTCTGTGGGAATTTTGAGTTTTTCCGAATGAATAAAGGAAAGGCAAGCGCAAATCTGATGGCGTTGCAAAGTGCAGTTTTTAATCTTCAGTTTGAGATTTCGTACAAGCTTCAGGATATTAAATATCAGACAGATAAATTAACTGCGTACAGGACTGCACTTGTAAAGCACATGACTGAAAAAATAAAAGAGCTCCCAAGAGATAGTTTTACAGTTCGCCAACATTTGAAATATGTAGAATTATATTCAGAAGAGTCGAACTATCAGATGCTTACTTATGAAGATACTTTACTTGTACGGGAAGAGGTTGCACCCTTGATTTTGCCTGAAAGTGATGAAGTAACAGCAGTACGTTTTGATGCACTTATGTATGGAATAGAACTTGCATCTCTGGTTGGAAAGAAATATACAAGTGCGCGAAAAGATCTTTTAAAAAAGGTTTCCGGAATTGCCGGAGTGGCAAATATACCGGAGATTCAGGCACAGACAGAGCTGATCGATCAGATTTTGCACACAGATTATGTGGAAAATGCAGGAATTGATGAATTTGAAAATATCAGGAAAAATCTGAGAGATCTTATGAAGTATATTCCGGATAAGAGCAGGAATAAATATATGACCAATTTTACAGACGAAATTCTTTCAACGGAATGGAAAGAAGCAGAATTGGAAAACAATGATCTGGAAAATTATAAGGTACGAGTAGAATATTATGTCCGACAGCATCAGGATAATTATGTGATATCAAAGCTGAAAAAGAATCAGCCACTTACAGAAAAAGATGTAGATGAACTGGAAAAAATTCTCTGGAGAGAGCTTGGTACAAAAGAGGATTATGAAGCAGAATTTGGCAGAAAGCCATTGGGAGAATTTGTCAGAGAAATGGTAGGTCTTGATATGAATGCAGCAAAGGAAGCTTTTTCAAAGTATCTTGAGGATGTAAATCTGGACAGCAGGCAGATTTATTTTGTAAATCAGATCATTGAGTATATTGTTCATAATGGAATGATGAAGGATCTTTCTGTTTTGCTGGAATCTCCGTTTACGGATCGTGGGAGCATTTCGGAAATCTTTACAGATATGGGTGTTTGGCTTGGAATAAAAAAAGTCATTGATACGATCAACGCAAATGCTGCTGCATAAACATCCACCTCTGTAAAACATAAAATTTCAACCGGATTTACAATAAATTTAACCATAAATCCGGTTGACAAAACCCGGCCGGGAACGTTATAATGGCCGGGTTGATAAAAAAATTAAGAAAAAAAGGCAGGTGAACAGAATGGACAGTTGTGATTCTCATGGGCGAAGTTGTAGCTCTCGGAGTGAAAGATGGAAAGAACAGAGAGGGATGAGAATGTTCCATTCTGTTTTAAGTGTACAGAATATCTGTGAGAATATTATATCTATATATCAGAAGGATATATTTGACAGGATGTATCGGTGTCATCAGAATCTGTACGATATTATTACATTATAATTGTTGCAGGATTATAATAGATATCTTTTTCATTCTTCTCATTCTGAGAATCTTACAGTAAGGCGATCATGTATAAATTCATTTCGCTTTATACTCAAATCCCAAGGAAACACAATCGAAAATCAAACAGCACATAGACATGCGCTTTAACATGTCTGTTTTTGGTGTGCGTGTTTTGTGCGAAACTATGTGAGGAGGATGAGAAAATGACAAAAAGAAATCAGGATTTTTCAAAAGATATTCTGAGTCTGATCCGAAGCAGTGTTTCTCCGGCAGTTTTAAGTGAAAGGCTGCAGGATTTCCACGAAAACGATCTGGCGGAAGTATTAAGAGAATTAAGCACTGCGGAGCGCAGCAGACTATACCGTATCCTGGAAAGCAGTATGCTGGCAGATGTTTTTGAATATCTGGAGGAAGAAGAAACTGTACAATATCTGGAAGAGATGGATGTAAAAAAAGCGGCAGCCATTCTTTCCAAAATGGAAACCGATGCCCTGGCAGATGTTTTAAAGCAGATCGATAAAGAAAAACGCAAGCTTCTGATCCAGCTTCTGGATGAACAGGTGCGGAAAGATATTGAAATGATCCGCTCCTTTGATGAGGATGAGATCGGAAGCAGAATGACAACGAACTGCATTGTGATCCGTGAAAACCTGACCGTAAAGCAGGCCATGAGTGAGCTGGTTTCCCAGGCGGCAGATAATGATAATATTTCTACGATCTTTGCAGTGACGGACAGAGGGGAGTTTTATGGAGCCCTGGATCTGAAGGATCTGATCACAGCAAGACAGGACCACCCTATGGAAGAGCTGATCGTAACTTCCTATCCATATGTGTATGGTACTGAGCAGATCGACGACTGTATGGAACGGCTGAAGGATTATTCTGAAGATTCCATTCCTGTATTGGACGATGACAATCGTTTCCTTGGAGTGATCACATCCGCAGGGATCATCGATCTGGTAGACGATGAGATGGGAGAGGATTATGCAAAGCTGGCTGGTCTGACTGCAGAGGAAGATCTGAAAGAACCTCTTTTTGAAAGCATGAAAAAAAGAATGCCTTGGCTGATCGTTCTTCTGGGCCTTGGTATGGTGGTATCTTCTGTTGTGGGAATGTTTGAAAAAGTAGTTACCTGTCTGCCGATCATCATGTGCTTTCAGTCTCTGATCCTGGATATGGCAGGAAATGTTGGAACCCAGTCCCTGGCTGTAACCATCCGTGTACTGATGGATGAAACGCTGACGGGCAGACAGAAAGCAGAGCTTGTGCTGAAGGAAATGCGGATTGGTCTTTGCAACGGTGGTTTGCTCGGCATTCTGTCTTTTGTACTGATCGGATTGTATATTTTCTTATTCAAAGGAAAAACACTCGTATTTGCCTATGCGGTATCCGGCTGTATCGGATTATCCCTGCTGGTGGCCATGCTGGTATCCAGTGCAGTGGGAACCTGCATACCGCTGTTTTTCAAAAAGGTTGGTGTGGATCCGGCAGTAGCCTCAGGTCCTCTGATCACTACGATGAATGACCTTGTAGCCGTGATAACATACTATGGAATGAGCTGGATATTCCTGATCGAGATGTTCCACCTGGCTGGCTGAGAGTAAAATGCAGCTATGCTCATAAAAATAGACAGATATCAGAAATCTGTCGAATAACAGAAAAGTTACCAATACAAAAAAATTCCGGATCGAAAGATTCGGGATTTTTCTTTACATACAAACAGAAAGCTATTATAATGAAAGACACGCTTTGCCCGTTTAAAACGTTGCAGAAATAAATACAAACAACGGGCAGAAAAAGAGAACAAAACGATCACATGGGGTGATTTGGGAAAGGAAACAGTAACATGATAGTAACAATGATCGAAAAGGTCTATACATTTCTGTGGGGAGATCTGATAAGGATCCCGCTTCCGGGAGGAAGTACGCTGGGAATCTCACTTCTGATCCTGCTTCTGATTCCGACCGGTATCTATTTTACCATTAGGACAAAGCTTCTGCCGATCCGTCTTTTTCCGGATATGGTACGAGCCCTGTCAGAAAAGAAAAGTGACAAAAATAATCTTTCAGCATTTCAGACGCTGATCGTATCTACAGCTACCCGTGTGGGAATGGGAAACCTGGTCGGTGTGGTAGCTGCGATCTCAGCAGGAGGTGCAGGAGCGGTATTCTGGATGTGGATCACGGCGCTGATCGGTTCCTCTACTGCTTTTATCGAAGCAACCCTGGCACAGCTCTATAAAGAAAAGGATCCTCTTTATGGTGGCTACAGGGGCGGTCCTGCCTACTATATCCACCGTTACTGGGAAGAAAAACAGGGCAGAAAACGAAAAAAGGTTCTGCTTTCCGTTCTGTTTGCCATTTCCGGCCTGATCTGCTGGTGTGGGATCAGTCAGGTTATCAGCAATTCCGTCACGGCGTCTTTCAAAAATGCTTTTGATATTCCGCCGATGTATACTACCATCGTGCTGGTAGTGATCGCAGCTGTGATCGTGCTTCGGAAGAATGCAACGGTTAAAGTTCTGGATCTTCTGGTGCCGGTGATGGCAGTGCTTTATTTTGTGATCACGCTGTTTATTATATTTACAAATCTTGGAAGTATGCCGGGAGTATTTAAACGGATTTTTGAAGAAGCTTTCGGATTTCGTCAGGCTGTTGCCGGCGGATTTGGCGTCGTGCTGATGAACGGAGTAAAAAGAGGTCTGTTTTCCAATGAGGCGGGAAGCGGCTCCGCTCCCTGTGCAGCAGCGGCAGCAGAATGTGACAGTCCGGTAAAAGCCGGATTTGTCCAGGCCCTGGGTGTATTTGTGGATACGATCGTGATCTGCAGCTGTACAGCTATGATCATGCTTCTGGCCCCGGAAGATCTGGTACAGGGGCTTTCCGGAATGGAACTTCTTCAGACTGCCATGCATTATCATATGGGACAGTTTGGAGTGATCTTTATTGCTGCAACACTGTTTATGTTCAGCTTTTCCACATTCCTGGGAATCCTGTTTTATGCAAGAGGCAATGTGGCCTATCTTTTCGGTGATAACTGGGGTTCACAGACAGGATATAAGGTGCTGGCACTGGTGATGCTGTTTATCGGTGGGATCGCGGCTTACACATTTGTATGGGATCTGGGAGATGTAGGAATCGGCTTGATGACGATCTTTAATATTTTCATGCTGTATCCTCTTGGGGAAAAAGCACTGAAAGAGCTGAAGATCTATGAATCGGAAAAGAAGAAAAAATAAAACTGTTTACAGACCTTGAGAGCATATGGTAATATCAGGGTAAAGCGCTAAAAGATTAAAGAGTTCTGACAGCCGGAAGGAGTCAGACTCTGTGAAATATCAACGGTAAGTTGGATCAAGAGGAGGATATGAAAGATGTATATTACATGTCTGGACGTAGAAGGTGTACTGGTACCGGAGATCTGGATCGCATTTGCAGAGGCAAGCGGAATCCCGGAGCTCAAGAGAACAACTCGTGATGAGCCGGATTATGATAAGCTGATGAACTGGAGACTTGGAATTCTGAAAGAACATGGTCTGGGACTGAAAGAGATCCAGGAGACTATCGCAAAGATTGATCCCCTTCCGGGAGCAAAGGAATTTCTGGATGAGCTGAGATCCTTTTCCCAGGTGATACTGATCAGTGATACATTTACACAGTTTGCAACTCCACTGATGGAGAAGCTTGGACGGCCGACACTTTTCTGTAATTCCCTGGAAGTAGCAGAGAACGGAGAGATCACAGGCTTTAAGATGCGCTGTGAAAAATCCAAGCTGACAACTGTGAAGGCACTGCAGTCCATGGGATTTGAGACTATCGCAAGTGGAGATTCCTACAATGATCTTGGAATGATCCAGGCAAGCAAAGCAGGCTTCCTCTTCCGCAGTACAGAACAGATCCGTGCAGATCATCCGGAAATTCCGGCTTACGAAGAGTACGATGAACTTCTTGCAGCGATCAGAGAAGCAATGAAATGAAGAAGGGAAAGTCGGAATGATCAACGAAAGAATTGTGATCGAAGAAAAAACAAAGGACTATAATGAGGCATGGATAGAGACCTATTTCTGGCAGGAGTCGGAAGAACTCTATCCGGGGCAGAAGCGTCCGGTCATAGTGATCTGTCCGGGCGGAGCTTATGGCATGACTTCAGACAGAGAGGCAGAAGCCATTGCTGTCCGGTTTATGGGAATGGGCTATCACGCAGTGGTGCTTCGTTACAGTGTGGCACCTGCCAGATATCCGGTGGCCCTCCGTCAGCTGGCAAAAACAGTAGCTCTTCTCAGAGAGAACAGCGATAAGTGGCATATTGAAAAGAATAAGATCATTGTGTCCGGCTTTTCAGCAGGAGGCCATCTGGCAGCTTCTTTGGGAGTATTCTGGAATACGGAGGAGCTTGCAGGGATCACGGGAATGGAAAACGAGAGGATCCGTCCCAATGGTATGATCCTGAATTATCCGGTGATCACTTCAGGGGAAGCTGGTCATGAAGAAAGCTTTCGAAATCTTCTGGGAGATCGTTATGAGGAGCTGAAAGATCGGATGTCTCTGGAATTTCAGGTTACGGAAGATACACCCAGAACCTTTATCTGGCATACCTTTGAGGATCAGACGGTGCTGCTGGATAATACACTTCTCTTTGTTCAGGCACTCTATAAAAAGGGCATTCCAGTGGAGTATCATGTTTTTCCGCAGGGACCCCATGGGATCGGCCTGGCAAATGAGCTGACTGCCAACGAAAACGGCAGAGGGATCGCAAGAGCCTGTGAACCATGGAGTGAGCTTGCAGGAAAATGGCTGAACCGAGAATTCCCATGGTGGAACGGGGCAAAGATCGAAAGATAATACGAGACTGCTGTGTCGGATAAAATATCCTTTTTACCGGGAAACCGGTAGAGAGGGTATTTTTTATGATTGTGATGCATGTGATGACTGCTGTATTTGTCGGCTGTTTTGTCTGGCTCATCTGATGATAAAAGCTTTGCAGGGCTTTGGTGTGGATCTGGATCAACATTCACATTGCAGAAAGAAAGGAATTTTGATAATTATGGATAAAAATCAGATTTTTATTACCAGTGGTACGGAATATAAAAGAATGACAAAGGAGCTTCTGGAAAAAGCGGATCTTCAGTCCCATATCGGGGACAGAAAGAAAAAGATCGGGATCAAGCCGAATCTGGTTTCTCCTTCAGAGGCTTCTTGGGGTGCAACGACTCATCCGGAAGTGGTTGCAGGAATTATCGAGTATCTGAAGGAGCATGGCTTCCGGGATATGGTGATGCTGGAGGGATCCTGGGTAGGAGATAAGACAAGGGAGGCCTTTGAGACCTGTGGCTTTGACAGGCTTGAGGAAGAGTATCAGGTGCCGTTCTGGGATATGCAGAAGGATAAGGGTATTTCTGTGGACTGCGGCGGAATGGAGCTGAATGTCTGTGAGCGGGTAAAGGAGCTTGATTTTCTGATCAATGTGCCGGTTCTGAAAGGCCATTGTCAGACAAAGATCACCTGTGCCCTTAAGAATATGAAGGGGTTGATCCCAAATAAGGAAAAGAGACGGTTTCATTCTCTGGGGCTTCATAAACCCATTGCTCATCTGAATATGGGGATACAGCAGGACTTTATTGTTGTGGATAATATCTGCGGGGATCTGGATTTTGAGGATGGCGGAAATCCTGTCGTGATGAACCGGGTGATGGCTGCCTGTGATCCGGTTCTTGTGGATGCATATGTGTGTCAGATGATGCATTATGAGGTAGCTGAGGTTCCTTATGTGAAGCTGGCAGGTGAGCTTGGCGTGGGCTGCTCAGATATTTCCAAAGCAGATGTCAGATTTCTGGAGGATGGTGCGGATCAGAGGATGCCGATATCCAGAAAGGTTGTGGAGCTTGCGGATGCCGTAGAGGAAGTGGAATCCTGCAGTGCCTGCTACGGGTATCTGATCCCGGCATTGGAGATGCTGAAGGAAGAGGGGCTTTTTGAGAAGCTGGATGAAAAGATCTGCATCGGACAGGGGTATCGTGGTAAGACGGGAGTGCTTGGTGTGGGACACTGTACCTGTAAGTTTCAGAATTATGTGGAGGGGTGTCCGCCGCTGGAGGGGGATATATATGAGTTTTTGAAAGAGTATATTGGTGAACGGACGCCGGGGAAGTGACAGTCCTCCGGGCCGGACTCCGTCGGGGGATGCTGCTAAGGTTCCGTGAGCCGGCTAAAACCATTGCGGAAGGGCCCAGAACTCGCCTTCGGCTCAAACAGCTGGGCCCTTCCGCAATAACGCCGTCTCCCGCAACCTAACCATCATCACCCCTCCTCCGTAGCAGCCCGGAGGACTGTCACTTCCCCGGCTGACGTTTCAGACGGAGAGGTGGAAGCGGACGCGTGGTGTCCTGTCCTTACGTTTTGATGAGTTGAGCGTCCGCAGTTGGAGATGTGGGAAGGATAGCGTCTGGTCAATAAATATTTTGGTGTTGCTCAATGTGTTGGAATGGTGGGAAGGATACGTCTTCTTGTTGAAAGGTGTTATGCCGATGAGATCGGCACAGCCTGGCGTTTTAAACAAACGCAGAATCCATCGCCCTGTCAGTAACGTAACATGACCAAAACGTACGATTTCTAGCGGGGCCTGAGGGAAGGGGTGCAGGGGAGGGGAAACGGCCTTTCGCAACTACGAGTGCTTCCCCTCCCCTGCGGTTTCACTTACGCTTCCAAAGCGTAAAAACATTTTTCAGAAAAGAATTTTCAGAAAAAAAGAATCCTAAAGACATCTCTTTACAATCTCAATAATCTGCTCCATAGAAAACCGGCTGCTGTCAATACAGAGATCATACTGTGTCATATCCAGCCATTTGCTGTCTGTAAAGTATTCATAGTAAGCTTTTCTCTCTTTATCCATTTTTTTGACCAGCTTCCGTGCGCTGGCTTCTTCTCTGCTGGTACGGCGTATCACATTCTGAACTCTTTCCTCAAAAGGTGCATGGATAAAAAGTTTAAGTGATTTATCCTTCAGGATATTGGTCGCACAGCGGCCGACAATTACGCAGTCCTCTCTCTGCGGAAGGGACAGGATGATCTTTCTCTGGAGATCATAGAGCACATCGTTCATTGGTACAAAAGAGAAATTATCTGTAAACTGCAGCTCACTGTCAACGGGAAATACCCACTGACTGGCTTTTTTCTCGTCTACCTTTGCCAGGGTGTCGAAGGGGATATTGTTTTTCTTGGCAGCCATGTCGATCAGTTCTTTATCATAAAAACCGATGTCCAGGTTTTCAGCCAGAGTCTTGCCGATAAGGCGTCCGTTGCTTCCAAACATACGATTGATGGTGATAATACGTTTTGCCATAAAGATACCTCCTTTATCTCGGACCGGAAGCAGGAATATCTGATTTCCGGTAGTTTTTCTTATTTCTTTTATAACATATTTCGGTAAAAAATACCAGAAAATAATATATAATTTTTAAAATAATATTTAATATATACAAAAAATAATGGTAGCAGACAGAAAATATAATTAATTATTTGTATTTGTATATAAAAAACAGGATGCCTTTTTCACAGATCACACAAAGACTTTACACATTTTTTTTAAAATATTTTTAAAACAGAGAGAACATACACAGCATATTTGGAGGTTAAGGAAAATGAAACGACGGTGTAAAAGGCTTATGGTGATCATCCCGGTGGCGGCTGTCTGTGTGGCAGGTGCGGGAACTGTGGGATATTTTAAAGTGGCGCATACGAAGCTGGCGCAGAAAACAGCAGCGAAAACGCAATCGGCGGAGGCGAAAAAAGGGAACCTTTCCAAGACGAGTGTGGGTACCGGTAAGCTGGATCTGGCAGAAAATGCGTTTACAGAGCTCCTGATGGAACGCTTTGAGCAGGACGAAGACGCTTTTTCCATTGTGGATCAGTCAGAGATCATGGAAGCCATGTTCGGTGTCACCAACACCATGTCTCTGATGATCAGAACAAATCGCGTTTTTTTATCTGGAAATCCGCACATTGATAAGGTATAATCTATAACAGTTAGAGGAATATCTCTGCCGGGAGGACGGAACTGCCGGCAGGGAACTGCCGAGAAAGGGATGACAGTAAATTTGAACATCGTGGAGAAATGTGTTTCATGCCTGAATATAAAAGAATCTTATGATCTGGCCAGGCGCATGGAACAGGAAAAAACAAATCCGGTTCTGGGATACCGTACAGCAGGCTCCCTGGCAGAGCGAAAAACCGGAGATATGCTTTTGGAAGAAATGAAAAAAGCCGGTCTCACACAGGTAGAAAAAGATAAGATCCGTGTGGATGCATGGGAATTTAAAAAAGCTGTGATGCGCTGCCATGACAGAGAGGGAACCTGCCGGGAGATCCAGCTTGGCGCATATCAGACAGATTTTAAGACCAATGGCTTTCAGAGGTTTGATCTTGTATATCTTGGAAAGGGTACAGCTGACGAATATAAGGATATCAATGTGAAAGGAAAGCTGGTTCTTATCGAGATCAATCAGAGAGAAGAATGGTGGATCAACTACCCGGTGTATCAGGCACACCTGAAGGGTGCAGCAGCTCTGATCGCTGTACAGAGCAGAGGATACGCACAGATCGATGATACGGCTTTGAATGCACAGGATATCGCAGGACCTTCCTGTGCGCCTGCATTTTCCATGTCACGGGCAGATTTTCTTATGATCCGTCAGCTGATGGAGGAAAAAAATGAGAATGGGAATCGTGTTCCGGAGCTTTCCGTGGAATTTGATGCGGACACAGAGGTGATCAAAGACCAGTATACCTACAATATCGTTGGCAAAATCCCGGGAACCGATTCGGATTCCATGATCCTGTTAAGTGCTCACTATGATTCCTATTTTGAGGGATTTCAGGACGATAATGCGGCAGTGGCCATGATCATTGGAATTGCCAGGGCGCTGCTCCGTGGTGGCTATAAACCTCGCCATACTATTGTGGTATGTGCTCTTGCAGCAGAAGAATGGGGGATTTCCGACACAAAATATGACTGGTCCACAGGTGCTTACCGCCAGGTATTTGAGGCGAGACCGGAGTGGCAGGGGCACGTGATCGCAGATCTGAATTTTGAGCTTCCGGCTCATGCACACAGTACCAGAGATGCAGTACGATGTACCTATGAGTATGCGGATTTTGTGCGCAGCTTCGTGGATGCTGTGCAGATGCCGGAGGGGATTTATCCGGAGGGCATGACCACGTTGTATCCCATTGAAACCTGGTCTGATGATTTTACCATGGCTATTTCCGGGATCCCGTCCATGGTCAATGATTTCAGCGGTGGCCCGTTTATGGAAAATTATTATCATTCCCAATACGATAACCAGGATGTTTATGAGGAAGAGGTATACAGATTCCATCATGAATTTTATCTGAAACTTCTTCTGGCTATTGACAGCCTTGCTCTGCCGCCAATGGATTTCGGGCGGGTACTGGACCAAAGTATTAAGACCCTGGATACGGATCTGTGTATGCAGACCGGCGCCGACAGTACACTCCTTCTGAAAAAAACAGAAGAGGCAAAAAAAGCGGCTGCCATCCTTGCAGAGCAGGTACGGCACTTCAACAGCCTTCCGGAAGAAAAACGTGACTGGAAAAAAGCCGATGCCATTACCGAAAAGCTTCTCGGTGTATTCCGAAAATCCCAGGATTATCTGGTACGTCTGGACTGGGATGACAATGTGATCTTTCCGCAGCAGGCAGTGCAGAACAATCTTTATGCACTGAAGAAAGCGATGGGATATCTGGAAAAAGGAGAGATCGCACCTGCGCTGGAGGCTTTTTACAGTATTGACAACAACTGTTATGCCTTTCAGTTTGAGCGGGAAGTCTTTTATCATTTTACGGAATATATCTTGAAGCAGTCCCCGGATCGCCTGATGTGGGGAAAGGGCAGGATCATCCATCATGAGAACCTTTATGATCTTGTGGAAAGGCTGAAGGAAAAGAAGCCGGGTGACAGTCTGGAGGCGGAAAAGCAGAGCCTCAAGGAAGCCTGGGAAAGACAGAAGCGTTATTATGCCGATGATATTGAATATCTGATCCGTGCAGCGGAAAAGCTCAGGAATCTGATCTGCGAGGTCAGTGATATGTTTGAAAAAGGAACAGAATAAAACCATACCTGGAGGAAAGAATGGAAAGCCATAATTTATACCGAGTGAAAGAAGAAGATCTGGATAAGCTGATCCGGATATTGACCGTATGTTTTTCGGAGGATCCTCTGTATCATGCACTGATCCCGGACAGGGATACCAGAGAACGGCTGATGCCGGAGCTTTTTACCTGTGATCTTACGGAGTTTTTTGAGACCTGCGAGATTTATGCAGACAGCAGTGAGTTGAACAGTATCCTGGTAGTATCCGACGGAACGGAGCATGAAGCAGCCTTACATAATCTGATGGTGGATTTTTTTGCCCTTCTGAAAACAGATGGCTATCTGATCAAAGAGGATCCAAGTCTTGCGACCCTGCGGAAATTCATCCAGGGAAAAGACTATCTGAATTCCAGCTGGACTTCCCAGCTTCATACAGCAGAAAGGCTTCATGTGATCTATCTGGCAGTGGCGCCGAAGATGCAGCATCACGGTCTTGCTGAAAAGCTGATGGATGAGGTGATCGATTATGCGGACAGGCATAAGCTGATGATCTCTCTGGAAACCCATAATCCGGCAAATGTTTCCATGTATGAGAAATTCGGATTTAAATTATACGGCATTGTACAGAAAAAAGGATTTGATCTGAAGCAGTACTGCATGATCAAACAGGCATAGGAGGAATTACGATGAAACGAAAATGGTGGCATGACAAAGTGGTATATCAGATATACCCCAAGAGCTTTTATGATTCCAACGGAGACGGGATCGGAGACATCCCGGGAATCATCAGCAAGCTTGATTATCTTAAGGAACTGGGAGCAGATATCCTCTGGCTTTCCCCAATCTATAAATCTCCCCTTGCAGACCAGGGATATGACATTGCAGATTATTATGCGATTGATCCGAGGTTTGGGACCATGGAGGATATGGATCGTCTGATCGCAGAAGCAAAAAAAAGAGAAATGTACATCCTTATGGATCTGGTGGTAAATCACTGCTCCGATGAGCATGAGTGGTTTCAGCAGGCCATTAAGGATCCGGACGGAAAGTATGGAAATTTCTTTTATATCCGGGACAAAAAGGATGATAAAGTTCCCTGCAACTGGAGAAGCTATTTCGGTGGTCCGGTATGGGAAGAGCTTCCGGGACATCCGGATAAACAGTATCTCCATGTATTCCACAAGAAGCAGCCGGATCTCAACTGGGAGAATCCTGAAGTAAGAGAGGAAGTCTACAAAAACATCCGCTGGTGGATGGAAAAAGGGCTTGGCGGATTCCGTATTGATGCCATTATCAATATCAAGAAGAAGCTTCCGTTTTCCGATTATCCTGCCGATCGTGCAGATGGGCTCTGCAGCGTCGGGAGGATGCTGGAGGAGGCAGAAGGGATTGGAGAATTTCTGGGAGAGATGGCTGAGAAGTGCTTTCATCCCTATGATGCTTTTACTGTAGGAGAGGTCTTCAATGAAAAGGAAGATGAGATCAAAGATTTTATCGGAGAAAACGGATATTTTTCATCCATGTTTGATTTTGAAGAAACCTGTTACGGAAAGAGCGAGGATGGCTGGTATGCATCCAAACCGTACCTGACTCCGGAAGAGTACAAGAAGTGTATTTTCCATACGCAGAAAAAGATTGGGGATACCGGCATGATCTCCAACATTATTGAGAATCATGATGAGCCAAGAGGTGTCTGTCACTATATTTCTCCGGAAGACCGCTGTCCGGATTCAAGGAAGCTCCTGGCAGGTGTTTATTTTCTGCTGAAGGGAATTCCGTTTATTTATCAGGGGCAGGAGATCGGTATGGAAAATATGGAGTTTACTTCTATGGATCAGATCGATGACATCAGTACCATCGATGAATACCAGGTAGCGCTCCGTGCCGGATGCAGTGAAAAAGAAGCGCTTGATGCTGCTTCCGCATTTTCCAGAGACAATGCCAGAACTCCGGTACAGTGGAGCGCAGAGAAAAATGCGGGATTTTCAGAAGGAGAGCCGTGGCTTGGGGTTAATCCGAATTATAAGGAGATCAATATAGAGTCTCAATTAACGGATAGTAACTCCCTCCTTTCTTTCTACAAAAAGCTGACTGCATTGAGAAAAGCTCCGGAATATAAAGAAACGCTTGTATACGGAACATTCGCTCCATATCAGGAAGAACAGAAGAATCTGATCGCATATACAAGAAACGGTGAGAAAAATCTTCTGATCCTGGGAAATATGCAGGCACAGTCACAGAAGGTATCTTTGCCGGGAGAAGTAAAAGAGGTGCTTCTGAATAATCAGAAAGCTGTGGAGATCACAGAAAAAGAAATCATTTTGAAACCGTATCAGTTTATCGTTCTGGAGACCGCTGACTGATGCGGCATCAGAACAGCAGAGAAAAAAACAATAGCTATTTAGCTGACAGTCTGTTAAAATAAATGCTCGGCTGAAAAAACAGCCGTAAAGAAAGAGAATGAGAATTCAGAAGGGAATAAAGTATGCTGAAGATAAAGAATTACGTAAAGGCAGAAAGCCTTGAACAGGCATATGAACTGAACCAGAAAAGAACAGCCTGTGTGCTGGGCGGTATGGTCTGGCTGAAAATGGGAAACCGGAACATTATGACAGCCATTGATCTGTCAGGTCTTGGGCTGGATACTATTACAGAAACAGAAGAAGCATTTGTGATCGGCTGCATGACACCACTTCATGCGCTGGAAACCCACAAAGAGCTGAATGCCTATACAAACAGTGCTATCCGTGAAAGTGTACGGCACATTGTGGGTGTGCAGTTTCGAAACTGTGCCACAGTGGGCGGAAGTATTTTCGGAAGATTCGGATTTTCCGATGTACTGACCATGTTTCTGGCACTGGATACCTGGGTGGAGCTGTACAATGGCGGAACCATTCCGCTGGCACAGTTTGCATCCATGGAAAAGGATAACGATATCCTGGTAAATATCATTGTAAAAAAACAGCCGCTGAACAGTGTGTACTTAAGTCAGCGGAACAATTCCACAGATTTTCCTGTGCTCACCTGTGCGGCCGCTCTTATTGGCGGAAAAGCAAGAACTGTCATTGGGGCCAGACCCGGAAAAGCAATGATCGTGGAAGATGAAGAGGAAATCTTAAAAGATTTTGTACAGATGAATGCACAGCAGAAAAAGGATGCAGCAGCATCTTTTGCCGCATATGCGGCGGAACATGTTCCTACAGACAAGAACATGCGTGCTTCAAAAGAATACAGAAGTCTTCTTGTGAAAGTCCTTACAAGAAGAGCCTGGGAAGAGATCGGAGGGAGAGCAGAATGAATATCACTTTCTGGCTGAATGGTGTAAAACGGCAGGCAGAGGTACGTCCGGATGAACTGCTTCTGGATTTCCTGCGGAAAAACAGCTGTTACAGCGTAAAACGTGGCTGTGAGACTGCAAACTGTGGTCTCTGTACTGTGCTGATGGATGAACGTCCGGTACTGTCCTGCTCCATGCTGGCTGCCCGCGCAGACGGGAAACGGATCGTGACTCTGGAGGGAATGCAGGAGGAAGCAAAGGAATTCGGCGCTTTTATGGCAAATGAGGGAGCAGAGCAGTGCGGCTTCTGCAATCCGGGATTTATCATGAATGTATTTGCCATGTTAAAGGAACTGGAAGATCCCACAGAAGAGGATATCCTGGAGTATCTTTCCGGAAATCTGTGCCGTTGCTCGGGATTTGTGGGACAGACCAGAAGTATCCTGAAATTTCTCGACTATAAAAAAGGACAGGAGGAAGGAAAATGAAATACGTAAACAAGCCGGTGCCAAAAACAGATGCAATGTCGCTGGTAACCGGAAAACCGGTCTATACCGATGATCTTGCACCTTCTGACTGCCTGATCGTCAAGATCTTAAGAAGTCCTCATGCCAATGCCTGGGTGGAAGAGATCAAGACAGAGGCTGCAAAGAAGATCGAGGGGATTGCCTGTGTTCTGACCTATGAGGATGTTTCCCACAAAAGATTTACTCTGGCCGGGCAGACAGCGCCGGAGATCAGTCCATGGGATCGTTATATCATAGATAAGCATGTGCGTTTTGTAGGGGATCCGGTTGCCATCGTAGCCGGTGAGACAGAAGAGGCAGTAGATAAAGCCCTGAAACGCATTAAGGTAAAATATCGTGTGGAGGAAGCGGTTCTGGATATCCACACAGCCAAGGATAATCCCATTCTGGTGCACCCGGAGGATGACTGGTATATGCCGATCCCGGCCGGCGGAGATAATAAGCGTAATCTCTGTTCCTCCAATGTAGAAGAAGTGGGTGATGTGGATGCCATGCTGGAAAAATGTGCGTATACAGTAGACCAGGTTTACCACACAAAGGCAAATCAGCAGACCATGATGGAGACCTTCCGTACCTACTGTTATATGGACCATTTTCAGAGACTGACGGTGGTTTCTTCCACCCAGATCCCGTTCCATATCCGAAGGATCGTAGGAAATGCGCTGAACATTCCGTCTTCCAAAGTTCGTGTGATCAAGCCTCGTATCGGCGGGGGCTTTGGTGCAAAACAGTCTTCTGTCAGTGAGGTTTTCCCGGCACTGGTAACATGGGTTACCGGGCGTCCGTCCAAGATCGTTTTTTCCAGAAAGGAATCCATGATCGCGTCTTCTCCGCGTCATGAGATGGAAGTCCATATCCGTATGGGTGCAGACGAAAACGGTATTGTAAAGGCAATCGATCTTTATACTCTTTCCAACACCGGTGCCTATGGAGAGCATGGGCCTACAACCGTAGGACTTTCAGGCCATAAATCCATTGCGCTGTATCGTCATACGGAAGCCTACCGTTTTGCTTATGATGTTGTTTACACCAATATGCAGGCAGCTGGCGCTTATCGTGGCTATGGTGCCACACAGGGTATTTTTGCTGTGGAGTCCGCAGCAGATGAGCTGGCTCATAAGATGGGGATGGATCCGGTAAAATTCCGTGAGCTGAACATGCCTATGGAGGGAGAGGCACTTCCGGGATATCCGGATGTACCGATCAACGGCAGCTGTACCATGGATAAATGCCTCGCCCGTGCAAAGGAAATGATCGGATGGGATGAGAAATATCCGTTCCGTGATATGGGTAACGGCAAAGTACGGGGTGTCGGTATCGCTATGGCTATGCAGGGCTCATCTATTGCAGGGATCGATGTCGGCGGAGCAGACATTAAATTAAATGAGGATGGTTCCTATACCCTGGCACTTGGATGTTCTGATATGGGAACCGGCTGTGATACCATTCTTGCTCAGATGGCAGCAGACTGTCTGGATACAGATATGAAAAATATCGTGGTATTCAGTGTGGATACAGATATTTCTCCCTATGATTCCGGTTCTTATGCATCTTCCACAACCTATGCAACCGGAAATGCCGTGATCCAGGCCTGCGGAGAACTCAGAAAGAGAATCCACGCTTTTGGCGCACAGATGCTTGGAGTATCTGCAGAGGATTCTGATTTTGACGGAGAAAAAGTCCGCACAGAAGACGGAAAAGAGGTAACGCTGCAGCAGATTGCAGGAAAAGCGACCTGTGGAGTCTGCAGTGAGCTTCAGGTTGTAAAAGAATATTCTTCTCCGATCTCTCCGCCACCGTTTATGGTAGGTGCCGCTGAAGTGGAGGTCGATAAAGAGACCGGACAGATCGATGTCATTGATTATGTGGGCGTGATCGACTGTGGAACTCCGATCAATCCAAATCTTGCCAGAGTGCAGGCAGAAGGCGGTATCGGTCAGGGAATCGGAATGGTTCTGTATGAGGATGTGCAGTATACAGATAAGGGAAAGATCCGTAACAATTCTTTTATGCAGTATAAGATCCCCAACCGTATGGATATTCCGAAGGTGCGGATCGAGTTTGAGAGCAGCTACGAGAAGACAGGTCCTTTCGGTGCAAAATCCATTGGTGAGCTTGTGATCGATACACCTTGTCCGGCTATTGCCAATGCGGTTTATAATGCAACAGGTGTACGTGTCAGAGAGCTCCCGATCACTCCGGAGAAGGTTGCAATGGGAATCCTTGCCAGAGAAGCCGGAGAGAAGGTGTGAAATGCAGGAGCTGATACTGGCAATTGCCGGACTGATCCTGGAGCTGCTGGTATTTTTCTGTGCAGGAAGTCTGCTGACACGGATACTGAAAATGAAGGCGGAAGTAACCATGGAACTGGTCTTGGGATATCTTCTGTATTTTGCGGCTTTTGAGATACTTGCAGTTCCTATGACACTGAAATGGGTAAAACTGAGTACCTTTTCGTATCTGTGGATGGTGATCATGGCAGCTTGTGTACTGGCAGCATGTCTGTTTGCGCATAAACTTTGGAAGGGACAGCTGGACCGGATAGGAGAAACATTTCGGAAGCATTCACTGCTGCTGCTTTTGACCGCTGCGGCAGTGATCCTGCAGTGTTTTCTGGTGGCTGCATATCAGGACGTTACTGCAGATGCAACACATTATATTGGTGCAGTAAGCACTTCTGTGTATACAGACACTCTTGCCCGATACAGTCCGCTTACCGGTGTTATCCAGAGAAATTTTAATCTCCGCTATGATCTTTCTGCATATCCGATGAACAATGCGGTGTGGTGTGTCCTTCTGGGCATCCACCCGATCGTTCAGTCCAAGGTCGTGATGTCTGTGATCAACATGCTGATGATCAACCTTCTGATCTACCAGATCGGAAAAAGCTTTTTTCGTGGAGATGAAAAAAAAGCAGACCTGATGGTTCTTTTTGTGTGTCTGATGCAATTGTTTTCTTTTTCTATCTATACAACAGGAACCTTTGCGTTTATGCGGGTTTATGAAGGGAAGGCCCTGCTGGCAAATATTTCCATTCCGGCAGCGCTTCTGGTAAGTATACGGCTCTGGCTCAACAAAGATGGCAGAAATAAAGAGAGCTGGGTGCTGCTTTTCATTGCTGCAGTCAGTGCGTTGACGTTTTCAGGATCCTCCCTTATTTATCCTGCAGTAGTCAGTACGGCGATCCTTCCGGTGATGGTGCTGAAGAAAAAGCTTTCCTACGCGATTCCCTATGCGCTTTGTATGCTGCCGGGATTTTTGTATGCCCTGGTTTATTTTTCGGCGAAGCTTGGATGGATCGCATTTCCGGCATCATAAGAAACTGGGAAGATACCATAGATAGGAGAAGAAAATGGCGGGAGTAACGATCGAAGAACTGGGATTGCGTTTTGTGCAGATCTGTATGGAGAATTACTGGAGTGGCTGTCTGCTGCCTGTATTTTTTCTGGCAGGTATACTCTGGGATATTTTTTACCGCAGGAGAAAAGAATCCAGAGTGTTCCTGTATTATCTAGTCTTTCTGGCACTTACGGTATATAATCCGGTTCTTGTAAAAGATGTGATACCAAAGGTACATTTTGAAAGTGAATATTATCGTTTTATCTGGATCCTTCCGGTGATCCCGGGTGCTGCCTATTATGCTGTACGGATCGTGGAAGCGGTAAGGTTTCGATGGCTGAAGGCTGTAACAGCGCTGATCCTTGCGGCAGTGATCGTCACTACGGGGACACCTGTTCCCGGCATTGCAAAAGATTATGTGATGGCGGAAAACATCTATAAAGTCCCGAATGAGCTGCGCTCAGTATGCGATGTGATCCATCAGGACTGCGATAAAGAACAACCCAAGGTTGTTTTTGACAATGAGCTGAATCTGGTGGCTAGACAGTATGATCCGTCACTGATCCTTGTTCTGGATCGTAATTTTATCCTGTATCGTGCAGGAAGTACTGTGGTAGGAAACTACGAAAACAGCAAGGCCTACCAGATCCAGAAAGTGATCATGGATGTGATAAGTTATCAGATGGATGTAGGGATCGATAAGTTCCGGCAGGTATTGAAAAGAACGGAAACCGATTATCTTGTTCTTCCGGTAGATCTTACAAATCATGACTATATCCGTCAGGCAGGATGTACCCCTATTGCGCAGACAGAAAAATATGTGGTATACAGGTTTGAAGGGTGAATATATTCGCCCTTCTGGCCTGGAAAAATGACTAAAGTGCGTAAAATGATACGGAGAACGGAGTGAACAGCAACCATAAAATGTGTGATGAATATGTACTGTTTAAAAAAATCTTTACAATTTCATGGATTTGTGTTAAAATCATAAACAGTGTAAACCTACTTTGATAATTTCATACCTGAATTTAGAAGTTATGTTTTTCATTATGCACCTGTAGCTCAGTGGATAGAGCAGTGGTTTCCGGTACCATGTGCGGGGGTTCGATTCCCTTCAGGTGTGTTACCCGGAACAGTGGGAATTGTTCCGGCGTGTTGTTATGATAAGGAGGACAAGAACTTGGATGATTTCAGAGAATGGTTATCAGATAACCTTCGCTATTTTATGTTAGGCGGAGCCATTCTGGTGATCGTGCTTGTTCTGATCTTTGGCGTCCGCGCCTGTGTTGGAGGTAAGAAGGGGAATTCCAATAAAGATCAGACAACAGCCCAAAGTAACCAGGAAAATGATCCTTCTTCTCCGGCAAATGATGGGGAGACAGACGAGAAGAAAGACGCCAGTTCCGCGGCAGATACGGATGCGGAGACAACCATGGAAAAAGCCAGCACGGAAGTAACCGAGCTGATTCAGAGCTATTATAAAGCTTTTGGGGAAAAAGACATTGCAACACTTAAGACGATTGAGGACGGATTTACGCCGGCTGACGAGTCGCAGATTAATTCAAGGGATTATATTGATGGGTATGAAGTACAGAATGTTTACGCTAAGAAGGGACTGACGGACGATTCGTATGTCGTTTATGTAGTCTTTAATTATATCTGTACTGGAATTGAGACTCCGGTTCCGGCACTGAGCCAGTTTTATGTGGAGACGGGCAGTGACGGCAATCTGAAGATTAAAGGTGGTGCTGATGACGATGCAGATATCAGTGCCTATGTGAAAAAACTGGAATCTGAGAAGGATGTGCAGGAGCTTATCACAAAGGTAAAGACGGACTATGAAGCTGCGCAGGAGAGTGATCCCTCTCTGGCAGAATTCCTTCAGGGCCTTGGTGAAGATGCCAGTGCTTCCGCAGATGCAGGAACAATGCTTACAGTTACAGAGGATTGTAATGTTCGTGCTTCCGCAGATTCAGAGGGTGAGGTTATCGGTGGTTTTTCTGCAGGAACGGAAGTTGAAAAGAAAGGGCAGGAAGGCGACTGGATACAGGTTGATTATGATGGACAGACCGGTTATGTCTATAGTGGTCTGTTAGAATAATAAGGGTTAATAAAATGCAGGTTCCGGAAGAACCTGCATTTTTGTTGCTCTGATATAACGAAAGATCATTTTTTGAGTGAACCGTCTGCTGCCAATGTGTATTTTTTTCCATTTACGGTGATGGTTCCGGTCTGCATGATTCCGTCTTCGTCCAGATAATAACGTTTTTTGCCTAGGGTGATCCAGCCGGTCTGCATGATTCCGTCCTTATTGAAATAATATCGATGACCATCTGTGTCGGTAAGCCATCCGGTATAGGCGGTTCCGTCAACCATAAATTTCCAGTTGGTGCCATCCGGTGTCCAGACTCCGTTTTCTGCCTCCGGCGAAACCTTTTCTGTTTCGGGAATCTCTGTGGGAACAGGAGACGGTGTGGCTGAAGGTGAGGGAGCGCCGGAAGATATCGATGCATCTGTATGGTGATCGCGATCTGAACTTAGTTCAATAGTCGAAATATCGCTGGTATTTATGGAAACTACGGAGGTACTGCTGCTTTCAAAAGGACCGGCCGATGACTGGGTAAAGAGAATACCGCAGATCAGACACAGGAAAACAGCGACAAAGATCAGCAGCCGGTTCATACGTGGAGTATGCTCTGACATGTTTTTCCTCCTGATATTTAAGTATATTTCTGTTTATCATACAATAATGAGAAAGAAAATACAAGAAAAATAACCGGTTGCGAACACGTGGGAAAAAATATATAATAGAACAATGGACGAAAAAATCAGAATCAATAAATATTTAAGCGATATAGGAGTCTGCTCAAGAAGAGAGGCAGACCGACTGACAGAAGCGGGGAGAGTTACTGCTAATGGAGAACTTGTTTCCACAGGAATGAAGATCCTTCCGGATGCGGAGATCTGTATTGACGGAAAGCCTGTAAAAAAACAGGAAAAAAAGATCCTGCTTCTTTTTCATAAACCAAAAGGGATTGTCTGCAGCACCAGACAACAGCGGAATGAGATGACAGTAACAGAATATCTGGATTATCCGGTGCGGATCTATCCCATAGGACGGCTGGATAAAGATTCCGAAGGACTGCTTCTCCTTACCAATGAAGGAGATCTGGTGAACCGTATCATGAAGGCGGGGAACTACCATGAAAAGGAATATCAGGTGACCGTGAATAAACCGGTGACAGAAGAATTTATCCGTGGTATGGGCGGCGGAGTGCCGATCCTTGATACGGTCACACGTCCCTGCAAGGTTACAAAAACAGGGAAAAACAGTTTTCGTATCATCCTTACCCAGGGTCTGAACCGCCAGATCCGTCGTATGTGTGAATATTTCGGATATAAAGTCGTAACACTGAAACGTGTTCGGATCATGAATCTGTATATTGATGGCCTGGAAGAGGGGAAATATCGTGAGATCCGGCCGGAAGAACGAAAAGAACTGGAGGAGATGCTTTCCTCCGAAAAATCAGAAAAAAGGACGGGAGGAAGCCATGAACGAATCATCCATAAAAAAAATGAAAGAGCTGGGAGAAAAGCTCCGGGAAGCGTCCAGGGCCTATTATCAGGAAGACAGGGAGATCATGTCCAACGTGGAGTACGACGCCCTGTACGACACTCTGAGCGCACTGGAGAAAGAAACAGGGATCGTTCTGGCAGACAGTCCAACCGTTAATGTAGGATATGAGGCAGTGGAGCAGCTCCCCAAGGAGGAACATGAGAGACCGATGCTGTCTCTGGATAAGACCAAAGAGAGAGAAGCTTTGAGAGAGTTTATCGGGGAACATCCTACACTTTTATCCTGGAAGCTGGATGGCTTAACGATCGTGCTTACCTATGAAAACGGAGAGCTTATAAAGGCAGTTACCAGAGGAAATGGTATTGTGGGAGAGGTTATTACCAATAATGCCAGAGTATTTAAGAACATACCTCTGAAAATTTCTTTTAAAGGGAGACTGGTACTTCGCGGAGAAGCCATCATTACCTATTCGGATTTTGAAAAGATCAACGAAACTATCGGAGATGCAGATGCCAAATACAAAAATCCCAGAAATCTCTGCAGTGGTTCTGTCCGCCAGCTGAATAACGAAATTACAGCGAAGAGAAACGTTCGGTTTTATGCTTTTTCTTTAGTGAGTGCGGAAGGCGTAGATTTCCGGAATTCCAGGGAGGTGCAGTTCCGGTGGCTGAATGAACAGGGCTTTGAGGTTGTGGAATATCGAAAAGTCACAGCGGAAACTCTGGATGAAGCGATGGATTACTTTGCGGAAGCAGTTACGACCAATGATTTTCCGTCAGATGGGCTTGTGGCATTGTATGATGATATTGCTTACGGAGAATCTCTGGGAACTACGGCCAAGTTTCCAAGGAACGCCATGGCATTTAAATGGGCCGATGAGATGCGTGATACGAGACTTCTGGAGATTGAGTGGAGCCCGTCCAGGACCGGACTGATCAATCCGGTAGCAATTTTTGAGCCGGTGGAACTGGAAGGAACCACAGTGAGCAGGGCCAGTGTGCATAACATCAGTATCATGAAGGAACTGAAGCTGGGGATTGGAGATACCATTCGTGTATACAAAGCAAATATGATCATTCCTCAGATCGCGGAAAATCTGACCGGAAGCGGTAATGCACCGATCCCGCATACCTGCCCGGCCTGCGGACAGGAAACGGTAGTGAAGAAAGAAAACGATGTGGAATGTCTTTTCTGCGTCAATCCGGAGTGCCCGGCCAAGAAAATCAAATCCTTTGGGCTTTTTACAAGCAGGGATGCCATGAATATCGACGGACTTTCCGAGGCAACACTGGAGAAATTTATTGCCAGGGGATTTATCCATGACTTTGGCGATATTTTTGAGATCAGCCGGTATAAAGATGAGATCGTGGAAATGGAAGGCTTTGGGCAGAAATCCTATGATAATCTTATGGAAAGTCTGGAACGGGCGAAAGAGACTACACTTCCAAGAGTGATCTACAGTCTTGGGATCGCAAATATCGGTCTGGCTAATGCAAAAGTGATCTGCCGCCATTTTGACAATGATCTGGACAGGATACGTCATGCCAGTCTGGAAGAGGTCAGTGATATTGATACCATCGGGCCGGTCATTGCCGGAAATCTGGTAGCTTATTTTAGGGATGAGGATAATGATCGCCGCCTGGATCATCTGATGAGCTTTCTTCATATTCAGGAGGACAGTCCCAAACAGGAACAGATCTTTGAAGGAATGAATTTTGTGATCACAGGAAGTCTGGTGCACTTTGAAAATCGAAGTGAGGCCAAAGAGCTGATCGAATCCCTGGGAGGCAAGGTTACCGGTTCAGTTACCAAAAAGACCAATTATCTGATCAATAACGACATCCAGTCCAATTCATCCAAAAACAAAAAGGCAAGAGAACTGGGGATTCCGATCCTTTCAGAAGAAGATTTTCGGAAACTTGCCGGAGTGCAGTAAAGGCCGTACAGACTGGAGATACTTTTTATCTGAAGAAAAAAGCCGAGCGGCTCCTTTATAAGAGACGCTTTATATATAAGGAGGGCAAACAATGCCGATCAAAACACAGGGGGATCTTCCGGTAAAGGAGATCCTGGAGAGAGAAAATATATTTGTAATGGACGAAAAACGTGCCATGCACCAGGATATCCGTCCGATCCATATTCTGATCCTGAATCTGATGCCGCTGAAAGAAGAAACAGAGCTGCAGCTTCTGCGTTCTCTTTCCAATACACCGCTGCAGGTGGATGTGACATTTATGGCTGTGGAGAGCCATGAAGCCAAGAATACATCTCTCAGCCATCTGAACAAGTTTTATGAAACATTCACCGATATAAAGAAACGTAAATTTGATGGAATGATCATCACAGGAGCACCGGTGGAGCAGATGCCTTTTGAGGAAGTGGATTACTGGAATGAGCTGACTGAGATCATGGATTGGACTGAGAAGCATGTGACTTCCACGATCTTTCTCTGTTGGGCAGCGCAGGCCAGTCTTTATCATTTTTATGGCCTGGAGAAAAAACCTCTGGATAAGAAAATGTTCGGACTTTTCCAGCACAGGGTACTGAACCGTAAGATCCCTCTGGTCCGGGGCTTTGATGATGTATTTCTTGCGCCGCATTCCAGACACACAGAAGTTCCTATTGCAGATATCCATGCATGCAAAGACCTTACGGTCCTGGCGGAAAGCGAAGAGGCTGGTCTGTTCCTTGCAATGGCAGAGGGAGGACGTAAAATCTTTGTTATGGGACATCCGGAATACGACCGCGTGACTTTGGATGGCGAATATAAGAGAGACCTTGCCAAGGGTCTGCCTATTGAAATCCCGAAGAACTATTACAAAGATGACGATCCAAACAACAAACCACTCCTTACCTGGAGGGCCCATGCCAACAACCTGTATACGAACTGGTTGAATTATTACGTATACCAGAGTACTCCGTATGACCTGTACGGGACACCGGATTTCAGGGAAATTTAAGGAATATGAAACCCGCATGGTTGAGCCATTTCCCGGGATTTGACACAAAAAAGTCCGAGGGCGAATAACTTCACGTAAGTTACCGTAATTTCACGTAAGTTTTTACAAAAATGGGGTAAAAATGGCGTAAAGAACAAGAAAAAATGGCGTAGAGAAAATCCTACATATACGATGGAACCTTTTCAGCAAATAACCCATCTGTCGTAGTATATGAGAGACGAATTTCAAGGCTCATGATAAGTCGAGACTGTAGAGGTATAGTTTGCGGACAAGTCATGAGCCTTTTTTTACTTTTTATTCTGAACTTTTATGCCAAATTTTCATATCGTTTATCTGTTATTTATCCAGTATTCACATCTTCACCGGGACTTGCATATATAGCTGCCCTGTGAGTACGTATTTGATCTGTAAAGGGATTGAAAGCGTTAAGACGAGGATTTGTTCGCTTGAAAAATAAAAACGGATTATAGGACGAATTACAAGGCCGAAAAAAGAGCAGATCCCCGATTTAGGAATCTGCCCCTCTATGAAAAGACTAAAGAGAGTTCTTTTTATTTACAGTTTGTTTGATATTGGTAATAATGAAGCCGTTTTTGTTATTGGCTTTTTTTAAATATATTTTGTATGTTCCCATATACCCATAGTTTTTCTTGGTCATCCAATTATAAAAGTAAAGATTATATGTTACTTCGTATGTCTTGGAACCTGTTTTCATGATCTTTTTTACGACACCATTTGGAGAATCTTCGCCCCAGTTACCGCCAGTATAAACAATCTTACCATTCTTATTACAAAGCAAGTAAGAAGGATTTCTAGGGATACCATATTTTGTAAATTTCGTAAATTTTACGGTAGAAGTATTGAAGTAAAGCTTCAGTTGTGGCTGAATTTTTTTCTTTACGTAAGAAATATTTTTCTCCCACAAATTGTAATTTTTCATAGTTACCATGGTTGTTCTGGCGTAATCATCGAATTTGAAATATTGCCTTCTACCACAACAGTAAGCAAAATAACTGTCAAATCCTTCTAACATCTTAGTAACCGATTTGCGGTATGTTTTTGTTACGTCTTTTCTGGTGGCTGCTGATGCTGAGATCGGGAGTGAGAAGATCATGATAACAGACAAAAGAATGATAAGTGATTTTTTGAGCTTCTTTTTCATAGATGTTTCCTCCTTCAATGATTCTTGATATCATAAGAATACTGCAAATGATGAAGGAGAACAAGGTAAAAATAATTTTCTAAGTATCCACCATGTTTCCGGATACACGGCAATACCTCAGATGTTACCCAGCGTTTGAAACGTTTTGCAGATTCAAGTTTACTGCTGAGGATGAGAGAATAGAGACCGGATTCATTGATAATGGTCATTTTCTGGATTCCAGAGGGGGTGTCGTGATTCACGACGCCCTTATCTTCGACATCCACATGACGACTTAATGCATCTCTTGTATTACTATATCCCAACGCCATTGCCACATCTTTTCCCACGAACCAAGGTTCTCCATCTTTCTCAATGCAGCGCAGATTTCCGAATTCTGGATGATTAAAGATTTCGCACTGGGAAGTGGAAGAAGGGGTACAAAAACCAGATACCTGAATTAGGTATAAGGTTTTATATAATTTGCGTACCCTGCCACCAAATTTACTTATTGACCTGCACCGTCGATTTGACAGGTCAGCTTTTTATATATTATAGCATACTTACACATCTTTCCCAAACACCTCACACATCATCTTCACTCCAAGACAGAAGCCGTTTCTGAAATTCTGCTCCAACTCGTCTGTCAGAAGATTAAGGTTCTCATTCATGACCTGATCCAGAGCGGCAGCCTGATCTTCTGTGAGTTGTTCTTTAAGAACATGATAACCATGTAAAGCCTGATCCTTATGTATACGGTACTTGTCCAGGGTGTCCAGTGTGGCTGCACTTACATGTGAGTTGTAAAGCTGATCTATGATATCCATAATGCTATATTCCTCTCTAATACGATTGTTTCTATCTAGTGACAATAATATCATGTTTTCCAGATATACTCAATACAAAAGTTACTAATTAGTCACAGGAGTATATCTTATGCAGTGGATTTTACAGGACGTTCCAATAGGTAGAAATATCCAGAACATACGGATGAAAAAGAACATGACACAGGCTGAAGTCGTAGGTCAGTTACAGTTGATGGGAAGCAGTATGTCCAGAAGTACACTTGCTAATATTGAATCGGGCAGAAGAAACATAAAAGCCAGTGATCTTAAAGCATTGCAGAAATTATTTGCTGTAGACTATGAGGAATTTTTTGAGGACTAAGAGGATAAAATCTTATCTCATAGAACAAAATGAACTAAAAATATCAATACTGATATCTGGTAATAATTACCGAAAATTACGATCCGTTTTTAGACTAATTGCTGAAATATATAAATTTTCTTTACAACTTCAACTAACGGTGCTATGGTTAAAATGATTACAGAAGAAATGTGCTGTAAGCGTACCTTACAAAGTCTTGGAAAATAATTAGTAAATGTATATTCCTTCTTTGCGCTCGTTGAGAAGGTAGTGTATATGCCATGCGGGATATGCCACGTTGAGGATTATTATGCCATGTCATATAGAAGAACACCGCTTGCTAAGGTAAGCAAAAGTAAAAATAAAGTGATTGTTTGATACACAGGTATAGTGTATCTTTTTTTTACACCAAAAAATAAATTCAGAATATTTTTGAAATTAAAATCAGAAAGCACATACAGGACTACTAATACAAAAGGAAGGGAGGTAAACACTTATGATTATGAGTTTTAAAGATGCACAGAATTATAAGGAGTATGCAGATTCTACGGACGACCTGATTAAAAAGTGTGAGGATATTGTTAATAATCTTACTCCTGAAGAGGCAAATGCAAAATGTAATTGTATTATTCAGTTCGGTGATCGTATAATAACAAATAAAGAACATTACGAAGACTATGTGCGATATGTAAAAGATGCTGTAAAAGGAGCAAAACGCCAAACGGAAAGTATGAAAAATTATTATGAACGTTACAGCGTCCCTAAAGCATATATAGAGCTTGAAGAGATGAAGTATATTTATAATCAAATTTGTACTAAATCAGGAACTCCTCCACAGATGGAACAGTTAATAAGAAACACGTATGAGGAGTTTAAATATAGGAACAGTCCTAGTTTGCGAAGGAAGAAAGAAGAGGAAGAACGCAGAATAAAGCAGATGCAGGAGGATGTTAAGAAATATACCAGCCCGGACGAACCAACGGTTGGTTATGCTGAATTAATGAGACGCAAGGCAGCTGCAAATCCTCCTAAGACTTCTTTATCTCAGGATGAGATTAGACGTTTTGATATGATGAGTGAAGAATGGCTGGTGAAATGGTGTCATTTCTCATATAACTGGTATTGGGTTGTACCATGTCTGCTATTATGTATTGTGGCCAACGGAGGACTGATTGCTGCAATCGGATTAATTGTGTTTATGATATGTGGCGAGATATACTCCATGAGAGTACAGGAATACTGCGGCGTGATCTTGCCATGGTACCGGGATTCTGGAAAAACATTGGAGAAGAGGATCATTAATAAGTACATTAAGAAGTAAAAGTAATATAACAAGGGGAGAGAATAATATGGGGAAAATGTCATTTACAGAACTTCAAGAGGAAATATATACTGAAGAACTGAAAAAAATTGAAAAAGAAAGTAATGATTATTACAGTGAATATTTATCTTTAAAGCATAAAGAAGATAGTTATATAGATTGGTATATAACTGTTTCGAATGAATGTATGGATGATGTTCAAAAGAATTCACTTAATAAATATAAACTAATAAAAATGTTAGATAATATGTCTGTGGAAAATGTTGAGAATGGAGAGTTTAAAAATCTGTTAAAATTACATCAAAAAGTAAAGAATACTTTGCAAAAAAAAATAGAAGCTATAGAACATTATGAGAACATGATTGATCTCAACATTCTTCAATTAACAAGAAGGATTACATCACAAAATAGTATGTTAAAAAATATATATGGCAGTACAAAAAAAGCAATGAGTGACTTTGAGCATTCGGATAAAGACTATTTATTTTTAGATACTAATATAGGATATCTTATTATTATGAGAAATTTTATAAATTTGAGAGAATGGGAACGTTCAGGAGTTTTAATAACAAATCTAAAAAATTATACGATTACAAATGAAACTGATACAGGTGGTGTTGCTGAAGAATGTTATAGGTTGTATCGAGAGAATCCAGATTGTGAAAAAAGAATATATACCATTATTTCACCAAATGATATATGTAAAAAACTTGACCCCGTCCCATTTCATAAAGTATATCTTTTACATGCTCAAACACAATTTGAATCTTATGGAAGAACAAAAAGTTTTTTAATTATAGGAATGATGATGTGAACATATTTCCAATTTTCCCAGCAATCACACCGATTATTCCGATTGTTACCCTCAAAATTTTTGTCGGTTAGTCTATCGGAAAATCCGTTAAAACACTCAGTTTATTCGTCCTGAGTGGTGTAAAATTCGATCACTGGAATTGAACAGAATCGACCCGAAAATCACCGGAAAGAGCAAACGGCAGCAGGTTGTATTAAGCTTAAGTTATCGTGCAGCCGTTGTTGCTCCGGTAAGGTCGATTCAGAGAGGATGAAAAGAAGGTCAGATCTGTAGAAAGTGCAGGGAAGATCTAGGAGAAATAGCTGTACTAAGTGTGAGATGGAGCTGCGGTGGAGCCGGGACGGAGTTGTGGTGGTGAGAGGACGGATCGGGTTGGATGGTTGGAGTAAAATCTGAGGACTGGAAGATAGAAGAATCCAAGATGAATATTGTTAAATCGGGGCCGAGTTGGATCTGGCAGGTGAGCGGAATGAGATGTGCCTGGTTGGTGATGGATCGGTGGGATTGACAAACTCTTAACATGTGAGCGAGCACTCATATGTATTCATCCACAGAATATGAGTACGATAACCAATAATCTGCGCTGTCCTTTTAACAGGAGATTACAGTATTATTCCTCACTGTAAGTAATTCCTGCTGCCAGATACAAGCTTTTTCAGACTGGATCACATTATCCTTCTACGATCAGGACGGATCAGAATGATCCAGCGTTATTCCATATGCAGTCTGTAGCAATTTAGAATTTCAACAGAGACACAATAAAAAAGTTGGCGATTCCCTATATAGAGCAAGGGTTTACGCCAACTTTTATTTTTCAGAAAAGCTTCAATTTTTGAGCATGGTCAGCGCATGACTATGTTAAAAACTTAACACATTAAAATCAATCAACAGATCATTATAGATTCCAGCCTTAACAGAATCCGTAAAGGAATACTCGTCCATTGTTGATTGTTCAAAATTGTATACAATAATTCTGCTCTTGTCAGGATCAACAATCCAATATTCTTTTACACCTGCCGTTCTGTACTTAAAGAGCTTGGTATAATAATCCATCCGTTTACTTGCAGGAGAAACGATCTCTATAATCCAGTCAGGAGCACCATTGCAGCCCTTATCATTCAGCTTGTTTGGATCACAGATAACAGAGATATCCGGTTCAACATATGTGTTCGTGGATTCATCCAGATAAACTGCAAACGGGGCAGCATAAACTTGGCACTGTCCCTGATGATCTTCAATGTAACGATCAATAATACTGGTGAGCCTTGTTGAAATCCGTTGATGCTTGCGACTAGGCGGAGCCATGTAATAAATCTGTCCGTCAATCAGTTCGGCACGTTCTCCCTCTGGAAGTGCATATATATCTTCTATAGTATAAGTATTTTCTTTGAGTAATGGCATATTTCACACTCCCTTCTTAATAAGTCATGTCCCTGTTCTCATTATAACGGATTGCAGCAAAACATTCAACGCTGATTCGTTTGCTCTATCATTTCAGAGAGCAGTTCCTTCTTATATTTATAGAATGTCTTTCTGGTAATCCCGGCCTGAGTAATGGTTTCCAGATCGTTGAGTGATCCGCCGAACGTTTTGTTATGCTTCAGGATGATTTCTTTTGCTGCTATAGATTTCTTCGTTACAAGCTTTGAACCGGAAGCCTGTCCGATCTGTTTACCGGAAAGCCTTGCGGTCTGCATTCCTTCTTTAGTACGTTGCCTGAGATCCTGAACCTCTTTTTCTGACTGTTCAAAAGCAAGTCGGATCTGTTCCTTGGCAAGCAGGAGCAAATATTTATTGATCCCTTCCAGAATACAGTCAATGTCGGTCCCTGTAGTTGGGATGCCACCTTGCAGCGCACTTTTATAGGTTTCTGTGTTTATGTGTGGTTCCTTCAGGAATACAAGATTAATTCCTTTGCTGAAAAGATCCTCATACATGGTAAAACCTTCTTCTGCATCACGGGACATTCTGGAAACAGAATCAAAGATAATGGTATCACCTGCGTTGAGCTTCTTCAGGAGCTTTTCAAATTCTCTTCGTCCCTGAAATTTCGTTCCGGTAAAAACTTCTCGGATGATCTCAGACTGTGGATATGCAGCAAGTATATTCCTGATCTGCCTTTCAATGCTTTGCTGTGGTGTGCTGATTCTTGCGTAACCAAAATATCTGTTCATGATGTTCCCTTCCTGTAGTAAATTTAAGGCTCCCTTAAAATGACACTGTAATAAGACTGCCTTGGAGCCTGAAATAGTAATGGTTTTACTACTTTTTGCATACTACCTTACTTTTACCACTAATTTGTCAGCAGATGTTTACGGAATTTCTGCCATGCACGGTTATAAACCTGTCGAGCTGTTTCTGTTGGTTTCGCTTCCTGTTCGGTCTGAGAAATGATCTGGTCAATGGTTGGCTCCGGTATACAGAAATCAATCATCAGCTTTCTGAGATCTTTTTTCCAGATGGGACAAACTGTATAAGGTCTGTTTTCTGCAAGTACGTAGTTCCTCATAATGGATACCGCCTTTCTGATGGATTCTATTGCCTTGGAAATCCTGCTGCCAGAGAGTGAACCCGGCAGCAGGAGAGAAGATTATAATTCTTTCAATGGGATGTTGATATCTTTGCATACAAACTCATAGGTGCTTTTTCTCTGAACACTGATAAGAGCAGTATCTTTCTGAGCGTCAGGATCAAGTGCAATGTGAATAATATAATCGTATGGTCTGCTGATAAAAGGATCTCCGGTTTCGTTTTCTCTGCGTTCCAGTATCAAAAGAAGATCATCAACGAATGTGTTCATGCGTGACTGTCTGCTCCATGGCACACGTTCTGAGACCTGCAAGATTACATTCCATGTATCTTCTTCCATAACGATTGCCCCGAATTGCTCCATGTCACCGACAAGAGTTCTTACAACCTCGATTTTCTTAGTTTCTGTATTATAGTGTTTCCAACTCATAGTGTAGTAGGAAGAAAACATGAATTAATATGGTAATGGCTTTTCTAATTGGACTCGGAGTGGCTTTTTCTGTTGGACTCAGATTGGTTGTTTCTGCTGGTCTTAGGTTGGCTGTTTCAAGCGGACTTTAACACTGAAAAACATTCCTACAAAATGTAGGAATAAATGCAATGTTTATGGTATGAAATGCGGCTGGTTTTTTGCATTTATTTTGATACAATCATTATATGAAAGACATGGAACTGAAATAAGAATTCCTGGTTACTGTTCATTGGTAATATTCTGCGAAGCGTGTTACTGAGAACGGAATGAACAGTAACAATTCTTGATGCAGACCAGAATATGTTAACGGGAGGATAAATAATATGATAATCATAGGTGAAAAAATCAATGGATCCATCCCCTCTGTGGCGGAGGCGATCGCAAACAGAGATGCAGAATTCATCAAGCAGCGGGCACTTGCTCAGGCAAACTCAGGAGCAAGCTATATCGATTGTTGCGCATCTGTTCCGGAAGCAGAAGAAGTAGAAACCTTGAAATGGATGATCGACTGTATTCAGGAAGTGACAGATCTTCCGATTTCCGTAGACAGTCCCAGTGCAGATGTTCTTACAGAAGCTTACAAATTCTGCAGAAAACCGGGTATTTTTAACTCTGTATCCGGTGAAGGGGATAAGATCGATAAGATTTTTCCTCTTATGGCACAGCCTGAAAATAAAGGGTGGCAGGTTATCGCACTTCTAAGCGATGATACAGGTATCCCCAAAAGTGCGGAAGACAGGCTGAAGGTATTTGACAAGATCATGGCAAAAGCGAAAGAGTACGGAATTTCACCGGATCGTATCCATATTGATCCATTGGTTGAGATGCTCTGTACATCTGAAGATGGTATTGCGATGAACGTGGAAGTAATTTCAAGTGTCCGTAAACAGTATCCGATGATCCACATTACAGCGGCGATCAGCAACATTTCCTTCAATCTGCCGGTACGTAAGCTTATCAATTTCGGATTTGTGGTACTTGCAATGAATGCCGGCCTTGACAGTGCAATCATGGATCCTACAAACAGAGATATGCTTGGACTTGTATATGCAACAGAGGCATTGCTTGGTCTGGATGATTACTGTATGGAATACATCGGAGCATACAGAGAAGGTCTGATCGGACCTGTAAAAAAATAAATAAAACGCATATGCGGAATGCGGATAAAAAATAAAAAGCGGAGGTGTTTGATTATGTCAAAAATCACAGAAGTAGCAGAATTGGTAGAAAAAGGAAAAGCAAAACTTGTAGGTGCAGCTGTACAGTCAGCTCTTGATGAAGGCTGTGAGGCAACAGAGATTCTTAACAGCATGATCGATGCAATGGCTGTTGTAGGTGAAAGATTTAAGAACGGAGAAATCTTTGTTCCGGAAATGCTGGTAGCAGCCCGTGCAATGAAAAAGGGTGTTGAGGTTCTGAAACCGCATCTTGCATCCGGCGCTACAGGAAGTATGGGAAAACTTATCATCGCTACTGTAGCAGGAGATCTTCATGATATCGGAAAGAATCTTGTTGCTATGATGATCGAAAGTGCCGGCTTTGAAGTTATTGATCTCGGTGTTGATGTACCTGCATCGAAGGTTATTGAATGTTACAAAGAAAATCCGGATGTTAAGGTAATTGCACTTTCAGCGCTGCTCACAACTACAATGCCGGCTCTGAAGGATACAGTTGCAGCACTTAATGCGGAAGATTTCAGAAGCAATGTTAAGATCATGGTTGGAGGAGCACCGATCACGAAGGAATTTGCAGATGAGATCGGCGCAGATGGATATTCAGAAGATGCAGCAAGCGCAGCAGTTCTTGCAAAAGCTTTGGCAGCATAAGGGAAAATAAAACGGGCCGCTCTGTATTGTCTGTGCATGGCATAGACGGCAGAGCGGCTTTTGCTTTACAGTGACCATCGGAGGGATGAAAATGTACCGAATAAAATTTATCAGGGAGGAAAAGGAGATCCTGGTGGAACCGGGTACCAGGATCCTTGAGGCGGAAAGAAAAGCAAAGCTGGTTCCTGATGCACCCTGCGGAGGCCGGGGAAAGTGCGGGAAATGTCGTGTTAAAATAGAAGATCACATGGTGCTTGCATGTCAGACGGAAATCCACAGTGACCTTGAAGTAGATACATTGTCCGGATGCCAGGAAGAGGAGATCCTTACAGAAGGAATGCAGAGACCGGTTGCGTTCAGGCCTGATCTGAAACAGAAAAAAGTGATTCTTAAGAAACCGGAGACAGGAGACAACCGCTCTGAATGGGAGCGGCTGACAGAACAGCTGGATGTGGAAAGACCTGTTCTGCCTGATACTGAAATTGCATCGAAGCTTTATGGCTGCAGAAAAGAAGCAGAAGAATGGTATGTGATCTGTGCAGGAAATAAGATCCTGGATATCAGCAGAGAAGAGAAAAAAATCTGTTTTGCGGCTTTTGATATAGGTACAACGACGGTGGTCGGCTATCTTATGGATGCATTGACCGGGAAGCAGCTGGCTCTCAAGAGCAGAATGAACCCACAGACTCAGTATGGCGCAGATGTGATCATGCGGGCGGATCATGCTCTGGAGCATGGCGTAGAGCAGCTGACCGGCTGCATACGGAATGCGGTTGATGAAATGCTCCAGGAACTGGCAGAGGAAGCAGGAAGAAGCACATTAGATATCTGTCAGGTATCTGTGGTAGGAAATACCTGCATGCATCATCTTTTTCTTGGGATTTCTCCGGCATCGCTGGTCCATGCACCGTATAATCCGGCGATCAGTCAGGGGCTTACACTGAATGCAGAGCAATATGGGCTCCATATCCACAGAAAGGGGCAGCTGCTTATGCTGCCTGATATAGCCGGGTATGTAGGGGCAGATACCTGTGGCTGCATTTTGGCGCTCAGACAGGATCAGCAGAACGAGATCAGCCTTATGATCGATATTGGAACGAACGGGGAGATGGTCCTTGGAAATAAAACGAGATTAGCCTGTTGTTCAACAGCTGCCGGTCCGGCATTTGAAGGTGCAAAGATCGAGTGCGGGATGCGTGGAGGAGCAGGAGCAGTAGATCATGTAGTATACAAAAATGGAAAATGGGAATACACGACTATAGGAAATAAGGCTCCGGCAGGCTTATGCGGTTCAGGTCTGATCGATCTTGTGGCACAGCTGTACCTGGCTGGCTTTATTGATGAAAGTGGTCATCTGGAAAGCGGCCAGGAAAAGGCGGGAGTGTTTGTGCTGGTACCTCCGGAAAAGTCGGGAAATGACAGGGGCGTTTATCTGACACAGAAGGATATCGGAGAGGTACAGCTGGCAAAAGCGGCTATCGCAGCGGGAATCTTTCTTCTTATGAAAAGACTGGAGATCACAGAAAAGGATATTAAACGGGTCTATCTTGCCGGTGCATTCGGCAATTACATGAATCCGGAAAGTGCGGCAGCGATCGGGATGTTCCCGGCCGGACTGCTGCCCAGGATACAGCCGGTGGGAAATGCGGCAGGCGAAGGTGCAAGGATCGCGCTTCTGAATGAAGAGGAAAGAAAAGAAATGGATCGGACTGTCAAAAATATGGATTTTGTGGAGCTGGCAGCTTCGCCGGAGTTCCAGGACTGTTTTGTGGATGGCTTATGCTTTCCGTAATGCGAGGAGAATGGATATGCTTAATATAAAAGAACTGGAAGAGATGGGAAAAAAGGCAGGATTTTCTCATGTAGCACTTCTGAAGAGCGATTCGATCCAGCTTATGCCGGAGGTAAGGGAAATGTGCAAAAATAATACCTGCCATATGTATGCAAAACGCTGGAGCTGTCCTCCCGGATGCGGAGATCTTGAAGTATGCAGAAAAAAGATAGAAAAGTACAGGGAAGGCATTATTGTCCAGACAGTGGGGAAACTGGAGGATCCTTTGGACGGAGAGACGATGATGGAGACCGAAGCGGTTCATAAACAGAATTTTTATGAATTTGAAAAAATGCTCAGAGAAAGATGGCCGGGCATGCTCCCCATAGGGGCCGGGTGCTGTACAAAATGTAAAACGTGTACATATCCGGATGCTCCATGCCGTTTCCCCGAACAGGCATTTTCTTCGATGGAAGCCTATGGAATGCTGGTAACACAGGTATGCCAGGCAAATGGTCTGGAATACTATTATGGTCCCTGTACGATCGCCTATACCAGCTGTTATCTTCTTGAATAGAACAGGAGTGAAAAAATGAATGACAGAGAACGGGAGGCATATCTGAACAGGATCGGATATGAGGGTGAATTAAGAACAGATAAAAAATGTCTGGAAAAGATAATGGACCTTCATCTTTGCAGTATTCCCTTTGAAAATCTGGAAGTTTTTGACGAGGGAAGGATTCCTTCTCTGAGGTCGGAAGATATTTATGAGAAGATCATTGTCAGAAAACGAGGCGGATATTGCTTTGAGCTGAATAAATTGTTTTATGAGCTTCTGAAAGCTTTGGATTTCCGTGTGATCCCTGTGGCGGTAAGGATATTGTGGAACCGGGAAGAGCTTCCGCCGGTCCTGCACCGGGCAACCCTTGTTATTTTTGAGGAAGGAAGCTATTACTGTGATGTAGGATACGGAGGTCCCGGTCCCAAGAAGCCGGTTCTTATGAAGGATGGTATCCACAGAGAAAAAAACGGATGGTACCGTGTTAACATGAAGCCGGGAAATACAAACGGAGAGATACTTGTTGAACGAAGGAAAGAAGAAAAATATCTGCCAATACTCAGATTTTCACAGACTCCTACAGTAGAAGCAGATTTTGAACTGCTGAATTTCTATTGTGCAAAATCTCCAGATGTATTATTTACCAGAAAAAGAGTAGTGAGCATCTGCAGACCGGAAGGAAGTGTTGCGCTGACTGGGGATGTTCTTACGATCCAGAAGGAAGATGGATCCATTGAAACGAAAATAAGTGATTCGGAAGAAACCATCAGGCTATGGATGGAACATTATTTCGGATTGGAGTTTTTACAGATATAAACAGAAAAAAGGACCAGGTTGTCAGGTGACAGTCTGGTCCTTTTCCTGCAGAAGAAAGCAGAGCTGCAGAAGAAGCCGGTCTTTCGGATTATCCAGATCAACCTTTGTGAGCTTCTGGATGCGCTCCAGACGGTAGGTCAGGGAGCTTCTGTGTATAAAAAGCTCCCGGGCTGTCTGAAGAGAATTGCGTTCATGCTCCAGATAGACCTTGAGTGTGTGATACAGCTCAGTATTGTTTTTTCGGTCATAATTCTGCAGTGCATCCAGCCGTGAAGAGACCAGAAGCTCGGGACTGATCTGATGGCTGATCTGGGAAAGCATATATTCCAGAAGATAAGCATCAAAATGATAGCACCAGGCCATGCTCTGACTTTTTTTGCCCAGGCGCAAGGCGGAAACAGCCTGAATATAGCCCTGAGGGATCAGGAGAAAATCACGAAATTCAGAGCTTACTCCCATTTTAAAAAGCCCTTCGCGCAGGATGATCGCAAGTGAACTGATAACATCGGAAGATACAGAGTGCTTAAAGGACAGATTAACGATCACAACGATTCCCTGCTGATAGGTAAAAGCCAGACCTTCCGGGATCTGGGCTTCAATGTGTCCCAGTGTGGCGATGGAAGAGTGCATACGGTCATCCTGCTGCTGGGTTTCCAGACGAAGTACAAGATACCGGTCATGGCGATTCCAGTTCAGATACTGGATCTGATCGGTAACTGCTTGTAGTTCTGTGAGCTTTCCGGAAAGATACTCCGTGAAAAACTGCCGGGAGTCATTTCCCATTGAAATTTGGAACAGATTGTGCCGACGAATGCACAGCTCGATAAAGGAGCCAAGATACTCAAGAGCAGAAAAATGTCCGGGCTGTATCTCCGTCTGGAGCTCATCCACACAAAGCCGGCCCTGATAATTGCCGCTGACCCAGAGATTCATGTAGAGGATACGGTAACCGCGGAGCTCTTCGGAATAAATATTGGCGCCGTGGGTGATAAGTGTGCGCTGGTATTCGGCGTCAAGCTTGAAATCCTGAATCAGGCTTAAAGGTGCGATGAGTCTTCCTGTACGCTGGTCATGGACCCATTCGGACATACCGGTTACGTGCCGGGGAGAAGAAAGGATATAAAAGTTGGTGTCGTGGGCAAAAACCGGATTATGAAATATATCCAGACTGGCTTCCAGCATCTCATTCAGCGGATCGATACTTCCAAGTGCAAGCTGGAGTTTACTGTCCCAGTCAGAATATCTGTCAAAGGTCTGCTGTATTTGGTTGAAGACCTCAGAAAAAGAAAGGGTTCCCTTAATGTGAAGGATCCTGCAGCTTTCGGAAAAGCAGGAAAGATCACCGGAGCCCACCACTACAAATGCGATGTTCTGGTATCGCAGGAAGCTTTCGGAAAGAGAATTGCCGAAGACAAGATAAAGGTAGCATGGCTTCAGCAGGGCTCCTGCCTGATATATGCGAAGACCATCCAGCGTCAGGGGGTCTTCACGGCAGAGGATGGAAACATCCTCTTTTTTCTCCGCAAAATCGTCAGCAATGATCTGGAGATTAAGATGGAAGCCTGTATGCGGGCTATTCACAAAATGCTCTCTTTTATTCAAAATATTTCCTCCAATTCATAAAAGCCTTGTATTTATAGGAAATTATAACATATTAGACGGAAAATAAAAAGAAAACGGAGGGGAAATTATTTGTGCATATTTACAATAATAACTGTACAAAAAGTATGAAGCATTGGAGAAAGAATGAAGAAGTGTGCGGATTTACGAACAAGAAAAAAACAACTATACTATAACCATCAAAGGTAACGTGAAGTTGTGGAAATGGCCGGCCCCACAAAAAACAGCGAAGGGGGAAAGAAAATGAGTAAAAATGAAATACCGAAACAAGATCCGAAACAGAAAAAGGGTCTTACAAATGCCCTGAAATATTTCTTTGGTGTTGGTGATGCCGGATTTGTTCTTATGAGTAATATCGAGACATTTTACTTTATGACATTTCTGACGGATCTGGCAGGCTTTGCAGCTGGTGTAGCTGGTGTGATCAATTCCGTATTTACCATTGTTGATGCATGTCTGTCCTGGCTTTACGGAGGAATCATCAATGGCACAAAAGCAAAGAAATGGGGGCGTTATCGTTCCTGGCTGATCATGGTTCCGTGGATGGTGCCGTTTCTGTACGCATTCATGTTCATACGTGTCAGTGATAATGAATGGCTTTCGGCAGTGGTGATCATTGCCGCATCCATCGCATCTCATGTGGCATGGAATTTCAGCTATGTTGCCAATGCAACCCTGATCAGTATTGTTGGCAAAACACCGGAAGACAAAGCAACGCTTGCATCCTCCAGGGCAACCTGGAATAACATAGGCGGTCTATTGTTTTCCTATATGGGTCTTCCATTTGCAACACTTCTTGCCGGATATGTCGGTGAGAAAAATAAATTTGCAGCAGCAGCTTTCTGCCTGGGTATTCTGATGGTCGTAACCTATTTTGCCCATTTCAAGATGACGGAAGGCTATGAAGAGATTGAAACAGAAACAGCAGGAAAGAAAAATGACAAAACAAAGATCACGATCAGAGAGATGTTTGCTTCCCTGTTTCAGAATCCGCCTCTTATGGTCCTGATGCTGGCAGACCTTGCAAAATGGTGTGTGAAATTTGTAACAGCAGCATCTGCTATTTACTATTTCAGGGATGCAATGGGAAATCCGGGACTGATGACCACTTATCTTCTCTGTGTTGCCATCGGTGCCATCATCGGAGCTTTTTCCATGAGATACATTGCAAAAGCAATATCGTCCCGTACAACTATGATCATTGCTTATGCAGGAATGGCAGTATCACTGTTCCTTGTATATATTTTCTATGGAAATGCAATGACAGTGATCGCCCTTATGACACTTGCCCAGTTCTTCTATGGTATGGCTTTTGCAGCTTCACCTGCACTTTATGCGGACACTGTAGTGTATGCAACATGGAAGAGCGGAAAAGATGCATCCGGATGGATCATGGGATTACAGAATCTTCCGCTGAAGATTGCCGTATTCTTAAGAGGAACGATCCTCAGCGCCTGTCTTGTGGCGGTAGGCTGGAAATCTGGAGTTGTTCTTGAGGGGACGGCTCGTCAGGGAATGACGATTTCCTTTGCACTTGTTCCGGCTATTTTCTGTCTGGCAGGTCTTCTGCTTCTGGTGTTTGGATTTAAGATCACAAAGGAAAAGGTTCTTCAGTATCAGGCTGAGATTGACGCAAGATCATAAAGATAAGTGATCGGGTATTTCGAAAGATCACAGGATAATAAAGGAGGAAGCATTATGTTGAAAGCATCGGAGATTTTACTTGAAACGATAAAAAAGGATGGCAGGCCGGAACGACTTCTGAGACAGTATGAGGGTGCGACCTTTTACCCGCCGAACCCGGCAAATAATTATGTGCGTGGAAACCGTCACCGTGGTATGGAGCCTATGAAGGATCTTTTCGGAACTGAGATCCTCTGGCCCCAGGAACAGCTGGCTGCAATGCCACATGTAACAGAGGACAACAAGGTCATTGATGATATCACAGAATGGAAAGAGCAGCTGGTGATCCCGGATATTGTCGGTCAGTGCTCGGATCCGGCTTTATGGGAACCATTTAAACAGAAGGCACAGGAGATAAAGGATTCAGGAAGCCTTTTCATGGCATTTATGCCTACAGGTGTTTTTGAGAGGCTTCACTTCCTGATGGGATTTGAGGATATGCTGGTGAACTTCCTTCTTGAGCCGGAGGATATGATGGATCTCTGCAATGCCATTGGGGAGTACCGGTTCCAGCTTACAAAGCTGATCGTTGATAATCTCCACCCGGATATCATCCTTTCCCACGATGACTGGGGTTCCAAGCAGTCCTTGTTCATCAGTCCGGACACATGGAGAGAATTTATCAAACCACAGTATGAAAGATCCTATAAATATATGAAAGACCATGGAGTGATCGTCATGCATCACGCAGATTCCTTCATGGAACCGATCATAGAGGATATGGTTGATCTTGGGATTGACATCTGGCAGGGAACACTTCCGCAGAATGATATTCCGAAGCTCCAGAAACAGCTGAACGGAAGAATGACACTTATGGGCGGAATCGATGCTTCGATCGTAGACCGAGTGGATTCCACAGAAGAAGAGATCCGCAAGGAGGTCAGAAGAGCATGTGAGGAGTATGCACCACACGGACATTTCATTCCATGTATTACCTATGGAGGTCCCGGTTGTCTGTTCCCTCATGTAGATTCAATTATTGATGACGAGATTGAAAAATATAATAAGGAGCATTCCTGTAATTAATTAAAAGCGCCAATTGAATAAAAAAGAACCTCAAGGTATGATTGAGTTGCATCTTGGCGGATGTAAACAAAACAATCAAGCACTGGAGGTTCCAAATGAATTATACACAGAATGAAAAGATTGAGCAAGTAACAGATTCAACAATGGTTGTCGGAGTTGATATCGGAAGCCAGATACATTATGCAAGAGCTTTTGATAACAGAGGACGCGAACTTACAAAACGTATTTTTTCTTTTCATAACGATCTGGAAGGGTTCAATTCTTTCAGCCTTTGGGCAGAGACACTTAAGACTGAGAATAAAAAGATTGCAGTTCTGATAAGAGACCTGGTATACAGCCGTGACGGGATCATGAAGCAGCACAACATATCTGCAAACAGGATTCAGAGATGGCTTGCAATACATTTCTCGGAATATCTGGGATTATATACACGATTTGATGCAATAAGCGGCCTGGCAGTGCTTGAAAAAGCACCATTGCCAAAAGATGTGATTGCGCTTGGAGTAAATGGGATCTGAAAGATCTGGCATGATAAAAAGATGCGTGGCAGAGGAGTTACTGAAGATAGGGCAAAGATCCTGGTTGAAGCTGCGCACAACAGTGTTGGACTTGACGGAGGGATTGGAACAAAAAGTGAATTATATATGCTGCTCAGGTTTCCAGCACGGTTTATCTTTACGGAGAACCGAAGACAAGTACCGTCTGGGCATCTATTGATCTGAAGCAGCGGCAGCTTTTTGATCTGGATTAAATTTACATAATCTTTATTTGATTATTTGAAAAAACAGTGCTATAGTAAAGTTGGTTCCGGTAAAAGGATGATTTATGGATCCCAGAAGAGGACCGGGCGGAACCAAATTACTGTTGACCGGTCAGGATCTGGATCAGGAAAGAAGGAAGAGGGAAAAAATTGCGTAAAAAATCACATATACTGTTAGGCAGATACCTGGCTGACCAGATGTCTGAGGTGTACAGTCTCCAGCAGCACAGAAAAGCGTTTTGCCTGGGCAATATCATGCCTGATCTGAAACCATCGTTTCTCACCACCAGACATGAGTTTTTCGGAACATTCGATCACCTCCAGAATAAGATGAGGGCGCTTGTCGAGAAGAACCCGGAGGAAGAGAATGCCAGAGTATACTGGAGAAGATTCGGTGAGGTCATGCATTATATGGCTGATTATTTTACTTTTCCTCATAACAAAACATACAAAGGAAATCTTGCAGCACATAATTCTTATGAAGCTGAGCTGAAGAACCGCCTGAGAGAATGTATCCTCAGCGGCGCAGCAGACAGCCAGCTGGAAGAAGCGAAGCAGTTTGAAAGCTTTGAGGAACTTGTGGAATATATCTGTGAGCGTCATGCATATTATCTGGAAAGCCCGCGGTGCATTGCCGATGACATCCGTTTTATCCTTCGGGTGTGCTATCAGGTTGTACAGGGGATTTTTCAGCTCTGTGTCAGAAAACAGTTTCATATGGGTGGACAGCCGGCAGTGACTGTCTGACAGTATATAAAAAGCCGCAGTGTGTGAGAGCACTGTGGCTTTTTCACGTTATGGTAAACTCTAAAAAATCTTACAAAAATGTGAATAAAAAGTGAAAAATAGATGAATTGAAGGAGATATCCTACCAGAACAGTTGATTTCACGATTTTCGTATGCTAAAATAAATTGAATTAAACTTTAAGTTATCAAACGGTTTAAGGCAGACCTTTATTATAGGGGAAGTAAAGGGATGTTCAAGGAAAGAAGGGAGCATCTTAATAAATATGAAGAACAAGTACCTGAATAAGTTTTTTTGCATCACGATGTTATCAGCTATGGTACTGGCAATTCCAACCGGAGTAAAAGCCGCCGAGGAAGCAGATAATGTTGTTGCTGAGGAAGGTGTTTCAGGAGACGGGAGTGAGGTAAGTGAACCGGAACCGGAAGTTCCGGCAGAACCGGTGCCGACAGCTGCACCGGAACCGGAAATAACTGCTGCACCTGACCCGGAACCAACTACAGCGCCGGAGCCAACAGATACACCGACACCTGCGCCGACGGAAACACCGGAGCCAACTGCAACACCTGCGCCGACGGGAACACCGGAGCCGACAGCGACACCTGCACCAACGGCAACACCGGAACCGACAGCGACACCTGCACCAACGGCAACGCCGGAGCCAACCGCAACACCTGCACCGACGGCAACACCGGCCAGGGATGACTCTGCAAAGGTACAGGCGGTGATCCGGAAGATCAAAGCACTGGCAGGTAGAACGATCACAGCAGCAGATAAAGCGGAGATAGATAGCGTACGTGCAGCTTATGAGGCACTGTCTAATACAGAAAAGGCCAAGGTTACGAATTATAAGATCCTGACTGAGGCAGAAGCCAAGCTTGCAGCTGTCGACAAGAACGACAGTGATAACAAAAAAGGCAACAAAAAAGATGATAGCAGCACGGAAGATAACAAGAATACAGAGATCACAGATGGAAATAACGCCACAGCAACACAGATCGGAGATCCTGTTTATGTGACAAATATGGTATCCAATCTCCATGCGGGCAAGGATTTTTATCTGGATAGTCTTAAGAGCAATTATCATCTGTCCTTCTCTGATGATTTTGCTTCTGTAATGGAAGAGATCGAAAGAGAATATAAAGAGAAGAACAAGCTTACCGATACGGAGAATACACTTCTGGTAAGAAACTGGCAGGATATCCTTGCTGTTTATATTTACGAAAAGAGCAAAGCAGGAGCAACGTCATTTACATTGGATGCATCCTGCAAGGATGATCTGGCAAGGATCTTTGCGGAGATGAACCCCATCGTCAGGGACAAGCAGGATATTACCAAGATATCCTACGGAAATCGTAAGATCAACTACTACATCAAGAAGAACAATATTGCAAAGGAAGACAGAAGCGTCCTTAAGAAATATGTGGAAACAGACTGTAAGCTTCTCTGTGCGGTAGTTACCGCATCCAAAGGCTTTGTCCGTGAAAGCGTGGGAGACAATGTTTCTGAGGATCGTGTAGATGTTATCACCGCAGCGTATTCACTGGTTGGCAAGGTCGGATATTTCTGGGGCGGCAAATCTACGGTGATTGGAGAAGATCCAAGCTGGGGCTCCGTTGAGAAGGTATCAGCAGACGGTAGCAGAAGCTCCGGTACGCTCCGTGCATATGGTCTGGACTGCAGCGGCTTTGTTACCTGGGCAGTGATCAATGGATATAAGGATCAGGGAATGCAGGCAGCAGTTGGAGACGGAACCTCTGACCAGTGGGAGAAGGCCGGTGTTGTCAGCGAAGCAGATGCACAGCCAGGAGATCTGGTATTCCAGAGAGGACCGGAAGCAGGAAGCAACAACCACGTTGGTATCCTGTGCGGAAAGACGGATTCCGGCGACTGGATCGCAGTACATTGTTCCTCAAGCAAGAATGGTGTAACGGTTGGTGAGGCATACAGTGCAAGCTTCCGTTATATCAGAAAGCCATCCTTCTATCAGGATACAACAGCGGAGGAAAATAAGACCACAGCTACAGAGAATGATGTTCTGACAGAGGAGAGTGCAGAAAAGCTCCTCACGGATGTGGTTAGATCTGATGCACTGAAGGATGCACTGGCATCCGGTGATACTGTTTCCAGTGACCTTCTTGCAGATTTTAAGAATAAGGCTTTGCAGGAGGATGAGGAAGAAGATGAAGTTGAGACGCTGACTCTGGATCAGGAGACCATGGACGATGCAGTGGATACATTTGATGATGATGTAGAAACACTGGAAATGGAAAACTAAGGGACAGCGATTGAAGATAAGGGCAGTCTCCCACGGGAGGCTGCCCTTTCTTACAATCGCTGCTTCAGACATAGGACATGATATTATGAAAAAAAGAAATTTCTGCCCCATGGCAGCCGCAGTGCTTACAGCTGCAGTGATCCTTCAGCCCTTTAGCACTTCGGCAGGGGCACTGGGTCAGATCCGCTCCATAGCAAAGAGCATTATTTCAGGCGAACCAAAGGAAGTAGAGGAATTGCGTCAGATGGAGGTTGCCCAGAGCGAAGAAGGGCATCAGGAATATTATTTCAAACAGCTTACGGAAGAAGAGCAGAGAGTATATCGGGAGCTGCTGAAAGGAATCCGTGCCCGGGAAAAGGAGTTTTATCTGACGATCTCCGATGATGACAGTATTGACAGAAGCTATCATGCAGTATTGAAAGACCACCCGGAGATATTCTGGGTCCACAATCGTGAAAAAATCTACAAAACTACGTATTCAGACAGTGATTACTGCGTTTTTACTCCGGGCTATACTTATACAGACAGCGAGATCGATGAGATACAGACGGCCATGGAGCAGAGCTTTCAGGAGGTCAGAGCCCTGATCCCGGAGGATGCCGGTGACTACGAGAAGGTACGCATTGTTTATACGTATGTTATTGACCATACCCAGTATCAGACCGGGGAGGATGATCAGAGCATAGCAGGTGTTTTCTGGAAAAAATCCGCAGTCTGTGCCGGATATGCAGGAGCTGTCCAGTATCTTCTGGAAAGGCTGGATATTCCCTGTATTTATGTGGACGGAAGCACAAAAGGAAGTACAGAGGGTCATGCATGGGATATTGTAAAAATAGGCCAGGAGTATTATTATGTAGATGCTACCAATGGGGATCAGCCGGATTTTTTAAATGGAGATGCCGCACAGCTGGAAGAACATAAGACGATCATTTACGATTATCTCTGCCCTTTCCCGGAAGAATATGAAAAAACCTATACACCATCGGAAGAACTGACAGTTCCGGCATGTACTGCGAAGGATCTGGATTTTTATGTGCTGAACCAGGGGTACTTTGAAGATTACAGCTGGCAGGACATATATGATTATTGTAAGATGAGACTGGATAATGGTGCGGCTGTAGTGCGTTTCAAGTTTGGCAGTCAGGAAGCTTTTTCCGAAGCCTGTCAGGAACTGCTGGATGATGGCGTGGTACAGAATGTGGCACAGTATTATATGAAACTTCACGGACTTGGTCAGGTGGAGTATCATTATGGAGTGATGGATAATTTTTATACCATATATTTTATTTTCTGAAACATCTTCGGGAAGATTTCCGGAGGTTTTGGAAAGAGAGGAGTAAGTTATGAATATGGATATGTTGTCAAGAGGATTTGACATACTGCAGAGAGCAGGAGGTATGGAACAGATCAGCCAGCTGATGGTGATCGTATATGGAGTGCTCTGCGTTTTCGGGCTTTTGAACTGTATCCTGGGATATCGTATCCTCCGGTTCTGGATGATGATCTTTGGATTTATCATCGGAGCAGGCGCCGGCTTTGGTGTAACCTATATGTCCGGTGTTCAGGATAAAATGGTGATCGCAGGTGCCATGGCGGGACTGGGGATCGTACTGGCTGTTGTTTCGTTTCTGATCTACAGGGCAGGAATCTTTGTACTGGGATTTGGTATCGGAATAACATTGAGTATCTATCTGGTCCATCCGACCAGTTCTTTTTCTTTTTTCCTGTGCATCCTTATCGGCGTGGGACTGGGAGTACTTGCTATGCGTTATGCGAAAGGAGTGATCATTGTCGGAACCAGTATACTGGGTGGTGTTCTGGCAGGATTATCCATTGCAAAGATCGCAGGGCTGGCGCAGTTTCCATATGGCGTCGGTATGGCAGCGGGAATTGCGATCCTTGGTATGCTGATCCAGTTCGCCATCAACAAAGACCGATACGATGAGGAAGATGACGAAGAAGAGGATGACGACGATGGAACTCTGCCGGAGGAGACCAGGAAGCCGGCAGGAAGGGACCGTAGAGGAAACAGTCGTGAATACACCTCTGACCGTAACAGGGACGATCACAGATATACATACGAAAACCGGGCAAACGATGACCGGGAAAGCCGGGGTGAAAGACGTTCCCGCAGACCATCTGACAGAGAAGGACGCAACTCTGACAGACGAGAAAGAAATTATGCAGACAGCCGAAAAAGATCCGGAAGCGAAAGAAACAGCAAAGGCAGTTCCACTGAAAGAAGAAGCACTTCCGGAACCTCCGGCAGAAACAGAACCTCCGACAGAAATTATGCTTCGGATGACAGAAGAGGCCGCAGATACAGCCAGAGCAGCAGCACCAGGGAACGAAGGAATGCAGGAACGGGAAGCAGATCCCGCTATGCAGATCCGGAGGATCATGAAGACTATGATCGTTTTGATGAGTCGGAAAACAGGGACAGCTATGAAGATTTTGAAAAACTGCAGCAGAAAAGACGCCGGATGGATATTGAAAATATGGCGGATTTTGATGAGCAGGAAGAATATGGAAATTACAGGAATGACCCGGATCTGATGAATGATGAGGATCTGGATGAGCTTGATGAGTGGAAAGACAACTGAGAAAAATCCGAGGAGTGACAGAAATGGGAAAAGAAGCCAAAACAAACGCGATGAGAATGCTGGATCGAAAAAAAGTAAAATATGAAGCAATCGCATATGACTGTGGAGAGTTCATAGATGGGATCCACTGTGCAGACATCACAGGAGCCCCTCATGATCAGTCCTTTAAGACCCTGGTCATGGAAGGGAAAAGCGGCGGCTACTATGTGTTTGTAGTTCCGATCGAGAAAGAGGTGGACCGTAAGGCAGCCGCAAAGTCTGTAGGCGAAAAAACAGTAGATATGATCCATGTAAAGGATCTTACAAAGATCACGGGCTATATCCGCGGAGGCTGCAGCCCTCTTGGAATGAAAAAAAATTATCCGGTGGTGTTTGACCAGTCTGCCGAAAACTTTGATGAGATCTATGTAAGTGGTGGAAGAGTAGGCCTTACCCTGAAGGTACCGCTTAAAGATCTTCTGGATGTAACACAGGGCAAGCTTGCTCCGATCACCATGGAGTAAGCGCATATAAAACAGATAAAAAAACTCCCCTGACTGCCTGTAAAGGCGGAAGCAGGGGAGATTTTTTGTTACAGAAGCATGGGATTTAGTTATCCTGTGCGTCCTCTTCGTTAACCTGGAATACGTGACGCTTCTTGGCCATTTCGTCGCTGGCAAGATACTCGTCGTAAGTGGTGATCTTGTCTACCAGCTTGCCGTTAGGAAGGATCTCCATGATGCGGTTTGCAGTTGTCTGTACAAACTGGTGATCGTGTGAGGTGAAAAGGATCACTCCCGGGAATTTGATCAGTCCGTTGTTCAGTGCTGTGATAGACTCCATATCCAGATGGTTGGTTGGCTCATCCAGGATCAGGATATTGGCACCGGAGATCATCATCTTGGAAAGAAGACAGCGAACTTTTTCACCACCGGAAAGAACACGGACACGTTTTACACCATCCTCACCAGGGAAAAGCATACGGCCAAGGAATCCACGGACGTAGGTTGCGTCCTTGATCTCGGAGTACTGTGTCAGCCAGTCGGTGATAGTAAGGTCGTTATCGAATTCCTGTGTGTTATCCTTCGGGAAATATGCCTGGGAAGTGGTAACGCCCCATTTGTAATTTCCTTCATCCGGCTCCATTTCACCTGTAAGGATCTTGAAGAAGGTTGTGATGGCCTGCTCGTTGGCGCCCACAAAGGCAACCTTATCTTCACGACCAAGAGTGAAGGAAATGTCGTCCAGAACCTTTACTCCATCAATGGTCTTGGACAGATTTTCCACCATGAGGACCTCGTTTCCGATCTCACGGTTCGGGCGGAAGTCGATGTATGGATATTTACGGCTGGAAGGACGCATGTCATCCAGCTGGATCTTTTCCAGGGCACGCTTTCTGGAAGTCGCCTGCTTGGATTTGGAAGCATTGGCGCTGAAACGGGAGATGAACTCCTGGAGCTCTTTGATCTTCTCCTCTTTCTTTTTGTTGGCTTCTTTCATCTGCTTGATCAGAAGCTGGCTGGATTCAAACCAGAAGTCGTAGTTTCCGGCATAAAGCTGGATCTTGCCATAATCGATATCAGCAGTATGTGTGCAGACCTTGTTCAGGAAATAACGGTCATGGGATACTACGATAACCGTATTGTCAAAATTGATCAGGAACTCCTCCAGCCATTCGATGGCAGGAAGATCCAGGTGGTTGGTCGGCTCATCAAGAAGAAGGATATCAGGATTTCCGAAAAGAGCCTGTGCAAGAAGAACCTTGACCTTCATACTACCGGTAAGGTCTGCCATCTGTGTATAGTGGAACTCGGTGTCGACTCCGAGACCGTTGAGAAGAGTAGCAGCATCGGACTCTGCTTCCCATCCGTTCATTTCTGCAAACTCACCCTCCAGCTCGCTGGCACGGATGCCATCTTCGTCTGTGAAATCTTCCTTTGCGTAAATGGCTTCTTTCTCTTTCATGATCTGATAGAGTCTTTCATTACCCATGATGACAGTATCCAGAACCGGATAAGCATCATATTTGAAGTGATCCTGCTGCAGGAAAGAAAGTCTCTGACCGGGGGTGATCACAATGTCGCCCTTGGTAGGTTCAAGCTGACCGGAAAGGATTTTGAGGAATGTAGATTTTCCTGCGCCGTTGGCGCCGATCAATCCATAACAGTTACCCTCTGTAAATTTGATGTTAACGTCTTCAAACAGCGCTTTTTTTCCAACGCGCAGTGTGATGTTATTTGCTGAAATCATATCATACCTCTTTTTTCATTAAATAAATATCGTTTCAATTACATACGAAAGCATTACAATCGTTTCCTATTGTACCGTAAACTGAAAAATTTGCAAGCTGTATTTTCCTTTTTTCGGCTAAATAAAGGAAAAACAGGGGATTACTATGAATCACAGGAAAATAATAACCTTTTATTATATAAAAAAATGGGTTATACTGTCGTATGTGGTAATGAAGTATTCCGGGGATATGGATATCCGGCTCTCTGGCACATCAGAAACACCCAGGAACGTGGCAGATCGGATGGAATGCGGAAACTATCATAAATCAGCAGCTTAGTTGAACAGAAGAGAGGTTAAAAATGTTTATCACCAGAGAAAGCGATTATGCGATGCGGGTTATCCGCGCATTGATGTGGGAGCCGCGTTTGAGCGTCAGCGAGATCTGTGAGAGGGAATCGATCACAGCACCCTTTGCATACAAGATACTGAAGAAGCTTCAGAATGCAGGGCTCGTGGAAGGATACCGCGGAGTTCATGGCGGTTACGCGCTGAAGAGAGATCCGGAAGAACTGTCATTATATGAGATATACAGTGCGATCGATCCGGATATGTCCATCATTGAGTGCCTGAACGGTACATATCAGTGTCCAAGGAACGGACAGGACGGAGTTCCCTGCCATGCACATGATGAGCTTCAGGAGATCCAGGATCAGCTGTGGACAATGCTCCGTCGGAAATCCATGAAGGATCTTTTCGGAAAAGAGGAGAAGTGATTCCCGGATGTGAGTTGGGATAAGCGTATGAGATGATAAGGAGAGCAGTTTGGAGAGGAAAAATTCCGAACAGCTCTTTTTTATTTGTGAAAAAGATAACGGCGTTTGTACAGGATAATATACAAAAAACAATGAAAGAAAATGGACATAACTGGGAATCTATGATATAATAACCAATGGAATTTTAGGCCTTCATAAGCCTAAATAATATATTTTTTAACAAACCTTTAAGGAGGAAAAAACAATGGCAAGAAAGATGAAAACCATGGATGGTAACCATGCAGCCGCTCATGCATCATACGCTTTTTCTGATGTAGCTGCTATTTACCCGATTACCCCTTCATCTGTAATGGCTGAGGCTACAGACGAGTGGGCAACTCAGGGAAGAAAGAACATCTTTGGACAGGAAGTACAGGTTACAGAGATGCAGTCTGAGGCAGGTGCAGCAGGTGCCGTTCACGGTTCTCTGGCAGCAGGTGCCCTGACTACAACCTACACAGCTTCCCAGGGTCTTCTGCTTATGATCCCGAACCTTTACAAGATCGCCGGTGAGCAGCTTCCGGGAGTTATCAACGTATCTGCCCGTGCACTTGCTTCCCACGCACTTTGTATTTTCGGTGACCATTCCGACGTTATGGCCTGTCGTCAGACTGGATGTGCAATGCTTTGTGAGTCTTCTGTACAGGAGGTTATGGACCTTACACCGGTTGCTCATCTTGCAGCAATCAAAGGAAAAGTTCCATTCATCAACTTCTTCGACGGATTCCGTACATCTCATGAGATCCAGAAGATCGAGACATGGGACTATGAAGATCTGAAAGATATGGCAGATATGGACGCAATCGCAGAGTTCCGTAACCGTGCTCTGAACCCGAACCATCCATGTCAGAGAGGTTCCGCTCAGAACCCGGATATCTTCTTCCAGGCAAGAGAGGCATGTAATCCATATTATGACGCTCTTCCGGCAGTTGTTCAGGAGTACATGGACAAAGTTAACGAGAAGATCGGAACAGACTACAAACTGTTCAACTACTACGGAGCTGCTGACGCTGAGCACATCATCGTAGCTATGGGTTCCGTAAACGATACCATCGAGGAGACAATCGATTACCTTATGGCAGCTGGCAAGAAAGTCGGTGTTGTTAAAGTTCGTCTTTACAGACCATTCTGTGCACAGGCTCTTATCGATGCAATCCCGGATACAGTTAAGCAGATCTCTGTTCTTGACAGAACAAAAGAGCCAGGAGCTCTTGGCGAGCCTCTGTATCTTGATGTTGTTGCAGCTCTTCGCGACAGCAAGTTCAGCGATGTTAAGATCTTTACAGGACGTTATGGACTTGGTTCCAAAGATACAACACCTGCACAGATCGTAGCAGTATATGAGAACACTGAGAAAGAGAAATTCACAATCGGTATCGTGGATGATGTTACAAACCTTTCTCTTGAGACAGGCGCACCACTTGTTACAACACCAGAGGGAACAACAAACTGCAAGTTCTGGGGACTTGGAGCTGATGGTACTGTAGGTGCTAACAAGAACTCCATCAAGATCATCGGTGATAACACAGACATGTACGCTCAGGCTTACTTCGATTATGACTCCAAGAAGTCCGGCGGTGTTACAATGTCTCACCTTCGTTTCGGTAAGAAACCGATCAAATCCACATACCTGATCCACAAAGCAAACTTCGTTGCATGTCATAATCCGTCCTATGTTAACAAATATAACATGGTACAGGAGCTTGTTGACGGAGGTACATTCCTTCTGAACTGTGCTTGGGATATGGAAGGACTTGAGAAACATCTTCCAGGACAGGTTAAAGCTTTCATCGCTAACCACAATATCAAATTCTACACCATCGATGGTGTTAAGATTGGTATTGAGACTGGCATGGGACCAACACGTATCAACACAATCCTTCAGTCCGCATTCTTCAAACTTACAGGAATCATTCCTGAGGAGCAGGCTATCGAGCTTATGAAAGCTGCTGCTAAAGCTACTTACGGACGTAAAGGTGATGACGTTGTTAAGAAGAACTGGGCAGCTATCGATGCTGGTGCTAAACAGATCGTAGAGGTTCAGGTTCCGGAGAGCTGGAAGAACGCTGAGGACGAGGGACTCTTCATGTCTCACGCATCCCACGGTGCTCAGGAAGCTCAGGACTTCGTAAACAACATCCAGTGCAAGATCAATGCTCAGGAAGGTAACAGCCTCCCAGTATCTGCATTCAAGGATTATGTAGATGGTACAACGCCATCCGGAACAGCTGCATATGAGAAACGTGGTATCGCAGTTAACGTTCCTGTATGGGTTCCGGACAACTGTATCCAGTGTAACCGCTGTGCATACGTCTGCCCACATGCTGCAATCCGTCCGGTTGCTATGACAGCAGATGAGACAGCTAACGCTCCAGAGGGAATCAAGACACTTCCACTTACAGGAATGAAAGACTATACATTCACAATGACTGTATCCGCTCTTGACTGTACAGGATGTGGTTCCTGCGCAAATGTCTGCCCAGGAAAGAAAGGCAACAAAGCTCTTGAGATGGCTCCGCTTGAAGCTAACACAGAAGAGCAGAAATTCTTCGATTACGGTGTAACACTTCCTCAGAAGGAAGACGTTATCGCTAAATATAAAGAGACAACTGTAAAAGGCAGCCAGTTCAAACAGCCGCTCCTTGAGTTCTCCGGCGCTTGTGCAGGTTGTGGTGAGACACCATACGCTAAGCTGATCACACAGCTCTTTGGTGACAGAATGTACATTGCAAATGCTACAGGATGTTCCTCTATCTGGGGTAACTCTTCACCATCTACACCATACACAACAAACGCTAAGGGACAGGGACCTGCATGGTCAAACTCTCTGTTCGAGGATAACGCAGAGTTCGGTTATGGTATGCTTCTTGCACAGCGTGCGATCCGTGGCGGTCTGAAAGAGAAGATCGAAGACCTTGTAGCTAACGGAACAAACGAGGATGTTAAGGCAGCTGGTCAGGAATGGCTGGATACTTATGCTGTAGGCGCAACAAATGGTGCAGCTACAGAGAAACTCGTTGCAGCTCTTGAGGCTTGCGGATGTGACAAGGCTAACGAGATCCTTGCACAGAAAGACTTCCTCTCCAAGAAATCCCAGTGGATCTTCGGTGGTGACGGATGGGCTTACGATATCGGATTCGGTGGTGTTGACCACGTTCTTGCAAGCGGACGTGACATCAACGTTATGGTATTCGATACAGAGGTTTACTCCAACACAGGCGGACAGTCTTCCAAATCTACACCGACAGGTGCGATCGCTCAGTTCGCAGCAGGCGGAAAAGAGACTAAGAAGAAAGATATGGCATCTATCGCAATGAGCTATGGCTATGTATATGTAGCACAGATTTCCATGGGTGCTGACTTCAACCAGACTGTAAAAGCAATCGCAGAGGCAGAGGCATATCCGGGACCATCCCTGATCATCGCTTACGCTCCATGTATCAACCATGGTATCAAGAAAGGTATGAGCAAAGCTCAGACAGAGGAAGAGCTGGCAGTTAAGTGCGGATACTGGCACAACTTCAGATTCAACCCGGCTGCTGAGAACAAGTTCAGCCTTGATTCCAAGACACCGGATATGGAGAACTATATGGACTTCCTGAACGGTGAGGTTCGTTACAATTCTCTGCAGCGTCAGAATCCTGAGAAAGCTGCAAGACTGTTTGCTAAGAACGAGTCTGAGGCTCAGGCTAGATATGAGTATCTGCAGAAACTTATCACTCTTTACGGAGCAGATAAGAAAGAAGACTAATTATTGATCAATAGTTACTGTTTATACAGTGTGCTTGCTGATTAAGCATTAGGTGACAGGCCTGCGGTGTTTAGCGCACCGCAGGCCTTTTTTCATATACAGGAGAGATATACATGAAGAGAATTTTTTCGAAGGAGAAATCCCGGAAAGAGAAAAAAGCAGATTTTTATATTCTGTATACGATTGTTTTTGCGGCGATCTCGCTGTTTATTTACAGTTGTTTTTATTTTAATGGAAAATCCCTGATCTGGAGTCATGACGGTGTTCCGCAGCACATCAATGCATTGGCCTATTATGGAAAATATCTGCGGAATGTTCTGCAGACGCTGGTGACGGAGCATAAGCTTTCCCTTCCTATGTGGGATATGCATATCGGATACGGTTCCGATATCCTTACAACACTTCATTATTATGTGATCGGTGATCCGCTGACCTTACTGTCCGTTTTTGTACCGGAAAAAGACACAGAGATCTTATATGAGCTTCTGATCTTTCTCCGCATTTATCTGGCGGGTATTACATTCAGCATTTACTGCTTTTACCGCAAGAATCCCAAACAGGCTACATTTCTTGGAAGCCTTGTTTATATTTTTGCAGGATGGACCATTTATGCGTCCATGAAGCATCCATATTTTTCCAATCCCATGATCTATCTGCCGCTGGTCCTTATGGGAATTGAAAAGATTTACAAAAAAGAAAAGCCATACCTTTTTATCTGTGCGACGGCTGTAGCGGCAATGTCTAATTTTTATTTCTTTTATATGATCAGTATCTTTATGGTGCTGTATGCAGCTTTCCGGTATTTTGGAATATTCCGCAAGCGTTCAGTAAAAGATGTATTTCAGTGGTTCCTGAAATTTGCTGGCTTTTATCTGGTCGCACTTATGATCGCTGCACTGATCTTTTTACCTGTGGTCATGACTCTGTTTGGAACAGAGCGCTTTCAGGCGCAGAATTATGTGCCACTGTTATATGACCGCATTTACTACGAAAAATATCTCGGCTGCCTGATCGGCGAAAATATGATCCAGTGGGGAGTTGCTGGATATTCCGCAGTCGCAATGGCAGGCGTGTTTGTGATCTTTTCCAAAAAGAAAAAATATACGGGACTGAAGCTGGGCTTTGTGCTTCTGAACCTGTTTTTGCTGATCCCTTTTGCTGGTCATGTACTGAATGGATTTTCATACGTGTCCAACCGATGGATCTGGGCATATGGAATGCTGATCGCATATATCCTGGTACAGGCATATCCGGAACTGTTTACGCTGGGCATCAGGGAAAAACGACGGATATTTGTAATGCTGCTGGTATATTGCGGGTTGGCACTGTTTTCAGAATCCGCCCGCACGGAACGCAATATCATGGCACTGATGATGCTGGTCCTGGCTGTGTTTACCGTGGTTTCCTACGGAAACATATTTACACAGGGAAAATATCTCTGTGGAATGATCGTCGCCGTGCTTGTGACAAGTATCCTTCTGAATGTTTCGTACCAGTATTCTTACGAAAAGAATTATCTGCCAGAATTCGAGGAAAAGAATCAGGCATTGGAGAAGCTTCAGTCCGGACCGGACAAAGCGATCTTGTCAATGGACGATTCAGCGGTTACCAGATATGATCAGTACAAAACGGGCTCCTATGTGAATACGGCCATGTATATGGGAACCAACAGTACTTCCTATTATTTCAGTGTGGCAAATGGAAATATCAGCCGTTTCTTTGATGAAATGTATCTGAATACCCCCTGGGATTATCGTTACAGCAGCCTGGACGGACGGAGTATCCTGGACCGTCTTGCCTCGGTGAAATATTTTGCCATCAAAAAAAGCGGATATGGGTTTCTGCCATACGGCTATGACAGCGAAGCGGCAGTCACAAAAAAATACAGGATCTACGAAGACGAGGATTCCCTTCCTCTTGGTTATACCTACGATTCCTGGATCCCCAGAGAAAAGTATGAAAAGCTTTCCGTGACCGAAAAGCAGCAGGCGCTCCTGCAGGGGGCAGTTTTGGAGGACAGCAGTCTTCCTGAGACAGACCTCACCTTTGACGATAAGAAAGCAGATTTTACACTGGAAGCAGGAAAAGGCTGTAAGATAAAAGACGGAAAGATCATTGTGGCCAAAAAAGGAGCAACCGTACAGATCGGATATCAGGGAGAGCCGGAGGCTGAGGTTTATCTTGTGGCAAAAAATCTGGATTTTAATGCCTATTCTCCACGTGCAGTGGTCAGTGATAAAAAATGGGATTCCATGACAGAATATGAGAAGAATACCGTGCGTTATGAAGACAATAACTGGCGCTACTGGAAAGAAAGCAAGGAATCAGCAGTGGATGTTTCAATGGGCTCCGTGGACAAGACTATCCGGATCTTTACAGATAAATACAACGGCTACAGCGGAAGACATAATTTTCTTCTGAATATGGGATATAAAAACTATTCTGCAGGAACTATGACACTGACATTCTCCATGCCGGGAGAATATACCTTTGATGATCTGTATGTGGTATGTCAGCCCATGGCTTCTGTTGAAGAACAGACAGAGGAGCTTGGAAAAGAAAGTCTTCAGAATATCAAAATGGAGACAAATTGCATTCGTGGAGATATCACAACCACTTCCGATAAGATCCTGGTATTTTCCCTTCCCTACAGCGCAGGCTTTACCGCCTATGTAGATGGAGAAAAAACAGAACTTGTGCAGGCAAACAGTATGTATATGGGGCTGGAATTAAAAAAAGGCAGGCATACGATCGCACTCAGATATTGTACACCGTATATTGTGCCCGGAATGATACTGACGGTGATCGGCCTGATCCTGTTTGCCGTAATCGTGATATCTTACCGGCGCCAGAGAAAACAAAAAGAAAGGGGAAAACAGGAGAAATGAGCCGATTATCGGTAGTTTTGCCTGCCTGTAACGAGGAACCGATGGTGGAGAAAACCTGCCGGACTCTCAGAGAGCTCCTGGGGCAGGCCGGGATCCGTTATGAACTGGTCCTGGTAGATGACGGTTCCTCTGACGGGACCTGGGCAGCCATAGAAAAAGTATCCAGGGAAGATAAAAATGTGACAGGTGTGCATTTTTCCAGAAATTTCGGGAAAGAAGCAGCAATTGTGGCCGGCCTTGCACAGGCATGCGGAGATGCGGTGGCAGTGATGGACTGTGACCTGCAGCATCCACCGGAAATCCTCTTGGAAATGTACCGGCTCTGGAAGCAGGGCTACGAGGTTGTGGAGGGTATTAAGAAAAAACGGGGAAAAGAAACTCTTTTTCACAGAAAAAGTGCCGGATTTTTCTATCGGATCATGTCCCATGCCACCGGCTTTGATATGGAAAATGCTTCCGACTTCAAGCTGCTGGACAGGAAAGCGGTGGAGAGTGTTCTCGCCATGCCTGAGCGCAGCATGTTTTTCCGGGCGGCATCATCCTGGATAGGCTTCAAAAGCATCTCCGTACCTTTTGAGGTGCAGGAGCGTGAGGCCGGAGAATCCAAATGGTCTGCAGGAACGCTGATCAGCTATGCGTTTCGGAATATCGTGGCATTTACAACACTTCCACTGCAGTTTGTAACAGCCGGTGCTGTGGGCTGCTTTGGGTGCTCCCTGCTCCTTCTGGTCTATTCTCTGGTCCGGTATTTTTCCGGGCATGCGGTGGAAGGCTATACCACACTTCTGATCGTGATGCTCTTTATTGGAAGTGCTGTGATGATGAGCCTTGGGATCATCGGATATTATATTGCCAGGATCTATGAGGAAGTAAAACGCCGTCCAAGATATATCGTATCAAAGATCATACGAGGAGGAGATACCAATGAAAAAGTGGATCCTTAAATTCTATGAAAATGATGTGATCCGTTATATTTTCTGGGGTGGTTGTACGACTCTCGTAAATCTGTTAAGCTTTTATATCATGAGGGCAATGGGAATTCCACTGATGAGTGCCAACATCATATCGATCATCCTGGCGATCCTGTTTGCCTATGTTGTGAATTCCAGATTTGTATTTCATGACCGCTGTGAAACATGGAGGGATCATATACGGCCCTTTCTGAAATTTATAAGTGCCCGTCTGGTGACCATGGTCATTGAGGTAGGTGGCGTATGGCTTCTGGCGGAGATCCTGGGATTCCGGGATATGTTTGCAAAATTCTGCACACAATTTATCGTGCTGGCGTTGAATTATATCTTTAGTAAATTTATTATTTTTACCACAGGTAAAAGGATTGGAGGTAGCAAATGATGACTTTGGATGAGGCAGTGAAGAAAGTCCGCCCTCTGGATGAAAAGGCTATGGAGGGGGCGAGAAAGAGATGGGACAGTATTGCAAAGCCCCTGCATTCTCTGGGAGAGCTGGAGAATATGCTGACACAGATCGCCGGTATCACAGGTACACCGGAGGTACGTGTGGAGAAAAAAGCAGTGGTTGCCATGTGCGCGGATAACGGAGTTGTAGAAGAGGGTGTGACCCAGACCGGACAGGAAGTGACGGCTGTTGTGGCTGAGAATTTTCTGGAAGGGACTACTACCTGCTGTGTGATGTGCCGTCAGTGTGGAGCAGAGCTTTTTCCTGTAGATGTGGGAATGGTCACAGATACAAAGGTCCGTACAGATCTTAAGGTTGCTTATGGGACCAGAAATATGACCAGAGAGCCGGCGATGACAAGAGATCAGGCGATCCGTGGCATCGAAGCCGGAATTGCCATGGCAGAGGAGCTGAAGGAAAAAGGCTATCAGGTTCTTGCAACCGGCGAGATGGGCATTGGAAATACCACCACCAGCAGTGCGGTAGCAGCTGTGCTTCTCGGAAAACCGGTGGAAGATATGACCGGACGTGGTGCCGGATTGACCAGTGAAGGGCTTGTACGGAAGATCAATGCGATCAAAAAGGCGATCGCCCTGAATAATCCGGATCGTTCAGATGCCATTGACGTCCTGGCAAAGGTAGGTGGACTGGATATTGCAGGAATGGCAGGAGTATTCATTGGAGGAGCAGCACTTGGAATGCCGGTTGTCATGGACGGATTTATTTCCTGCGTATCTGCACTGATCGCAATAAAGATCTGCCCGCAGGTAAGTGATCATATCCTTGCGTCTCATGTATCCAAAGAGCCTGCAGCACAGCTGATCCTGAAGGAGCTTGGCAAGGAAGCGATCATCCACGCAGGCATGTGCCTGGGCGAGGGAACCGGAGCTGTGGCACTGTTTCCGATGATGGATCTGTCCTGTGCAGTATATAATTCCATGAGTACCTTTGGTGATATCAATGTAGAACAGTACGAGGAGCTGAAATAATATGCTGGTTGTTGTAACAGGAGGCAGCGGAAGCGGAAAATCTGCTTTTGCGGAAGAAACCGTACTTTCCCTTGGCGAAGCCAGAAGGATCTATATCGCCACCATGCAGGCTTTTGACGAAGAAAGCCACAGGCGCATCCGCAGACACCGGCACATGCGTGCAGGAAAAGGCTTCGAGACAATTGAAAGATATACAGAGCTGGATGAGCTGCTCATCCCGAAGGACTGCGTGGTCCTTCTGGAGTGCATGTCCAATCTGGTTGCAAATGAGATGTTCCGGGAAGGCGGCTTCCACCCGGAGGTGGCAGAAAAGATCACAGAAGGGGTGAAAAATCTTCTTTCCCAGGCAAAGCATGTGGTGATCGTCACCAACGAGATCTTTTCAGACGGGATCCTCTACGAGGAAGAATCAGAACAGTACAAAAAAGAGCTGGGACAGATCAACCAGAAGCTGGCAGAGCTGGCAGAAGAGGTTGTGGAAGTCGTATACGGGATCCCTGTATGGCATAAAGGAGGAAAGGAAGCATGAAAAGCTTATGGAACAGTTTTAAGGCAGCCTTTGCCATGTTTTCAAAGATTCCTATGCCCATGGTGGACTGGAAGAAGGAAAACATAAAATATATGATGTGCTTTTTCCCCTTTGTGGGGACTGCCATCGGCATCCTGACCTGGCTTGCAGGAGGGGTCCTCGGTGTACACGTAGCTCTGGAGCCATTTTTTCTCGCTGTGATCCTTACTGTGATCCCGGTATTTATTACCGGCGGCATTCATGTAGACGGGCTTTTGGACACGTCAGATGCATTAAGCTCCTGGCAGGAACGCACAAGGAGGCTGGAGATCCTGAAGGATTCCCATGCAGGTGCATTTGCCATTATCACAGCCTGTGTATATTTTATCCTCTGGCTGGGAGCCTGGGATCAGCTCCTTGGAAATTATAACGGGATCTGTATCATGAGCCTGGGCTTTATGATGTCCAGATGTCTTTCCGGGATCGGTGTGATTACATTTCCCAAGGCAAGGACAGACGGGACTGTGGCAGAATTTTCCAGAAATGCGTCAGAGATCGCAGTGCGAAATGTTCTTATCACGATGTTTGTGATCCTTGCAGCGCTGATGATATGGGTAGATCCGGTCCTGGGTGTTCTGGCAGTTGTCAGCGCACTTCTGGTATTCTGGTGGTATCACCATATGGCTTTGAAATATTTTGGAGGGACCACAGGTGATCTTTCCGGATTTTTCCTTTGCATCTGCGAGGTTGTGATGGCACTGGTGCTTGCTCTTGGTGGCACGTTTAATCTGTAATGAAGATTTGGATGAGGTAAAAATATTATGGAAATGATAATCGGAGGTGCATATCAGGGAAAAGCTGACTATGCAAAAGCACAGTTCCCGGATGTGGACTGGAAATTCGGAGGAGAGATCACAGAAGAGGAGCTTCTGAAGGCAGCGGGTGTTCTGGGATTTCAGGAATACATAAGAAAAGCTCTGAAGGCAGGAGAAGATCTCACCGGCCTGGCAGAAAAGCTGGCACAGCAGGATCCGGATGTGATCCTTGTCAGTGAGGAGGTAGGCTACGGGATCGTTCCGGCGGATGCTTTTGAACGGCAGTACCGAGAAGCTGTTGGCCGGGTGTGCACTGCACTGGCTGCAAAAAGCAGCAGGGTCACAAGAGTGGTATGCGGGATCGGGACGGTGCTGAAGGATGATTAGATTATATCTGATACGACACGGACAGACACCCGGAAATAAGCTTCAGCGTTATATCGGAACAACGGATGAACCGCTGAGCACGGAGGGAAAGGAATTTCTGGAAAAGCTGACCTATCCCATGCCGGAGGCCCTTTATGTAAGTCCGCTCTGCCGCTGTGTGGAAACTGCGGGAATCCTTTTTCCGGGAAAAAGCTTTCATATCATCGAAGAGCTTTCCGAGTGTGATTTTGGAGAGTTTGAGAATAAAAATTATAAAGAGCTTTCCGGAAATCAGGATTATCAGAGGTGGATTGATAGCAATGGAACGCTTCCTTTTCCGGGAGGAGAAAGTCGAGAAGCGTTTAAGCACCGGAGCCTTACAGGATTTCAGAAGGCTGTCACACAGTGTATCCGCAACAACATAAAGACAGCGGCTCTTGTGATACATGGCGGTACGATCATGAACATTATGGAAGAATATGCGGACAGACCCAGGGCTTTTTATGAATGGCATGTAAAAAACGGCGGCGGTTATCTGGCAGAGCTGGAGCCTGCGCTGTGGCAGAAGGGACGGAGAGAGCTCTGTGTCCGTGAATCATATATGGAGGGTTAAGTTATGAATGAGCAGAAGATCAGCTGGAAACGCAGCGACTTGAAATGGCGTGGAAAACAGGCATTCAAAAAAAATTACTGGTCAGCAGTGCTGGTAAGTCTGGTGCTGGCTATTGTGATGGCAACCGGCGGAAGCGGTGCGGCCACTGGCAGTGCCGGAAATGTGGTAAGTCCGGACTACGGTGTTACAACGTATCGTTTGGGTACGGATATCAATGGTGTTACTTCTTATGTCAGCCATGTATTTCGCTCCCCACTGGCAGTGCTTTTTGCACTTCTGAGTGCCAGTGCCGTGGTAGCTGTGGCTCTGATCGGAATTCTTTTTCATTTCTTTGTGGGAAATGTTTTGGAGGTAGGCGGAAGAGATTTTTACATTGAGAACCTTTATTCTGTACCCGGGCCCGGAAAGCTCCTCAGTGTATTTCGTTCCGGGAATTACGGTAATATCGTAAAAACCATGTTTTTACGGGACCTGTATCTTGTATTGTGGACGCTGCTTTTTATTCTTCCCGGAGTGGTAAAATCCTACGAATATAAGATGATCCCTTATCTTCTTGCGGAATATCCGGATATGAGCACAAAGGAAGTGTTTGCAAAAAGCCGTGAGATGATGAACGGACAGAAGATGGATACCTTTATCCTGGATCTTTCCTTTATTCCCTGGTCTGTCCTTTCGGCAATTACGGCCGGGATCGCGGGACTCTTTTATGTATCCCCGTATAAGGATGCAACCTATGCGGAGCTTTATGATACTCTTGCGGCAGGAATGCCGGGAAACGGACAGCAGGTGTATGAAGATGAAAGCAGCGGCATTTACTAATAAAATGATCCTTGTGAGAGGTGGCGGAGATCTGGCCACAGGAGTGATCCACAAGCTTCATCAGAGTGGCTATCAGGTCCTGATCCTGGAATGTGACCGTCCAAGTGCTATCCGCCGTCATGTGGCTTTCTGTGAAGCTGTTTATGACGGAACTGCGGAGGTAGAAGGCGTTGTGTGCAGGAGGATCACGGAGAACGATATCCGGACCCAGTGCAGGAAATGCTGGGCACAGGGAGAGATCCCTCTTCTGACAGATACCCATGGAAAACATATCCGCGAACTGGAGCCGGAAGCAGTGATCGATGCCATCCTTGCAAAAAAGAATCTTGGGACCAGCAGGGATATGGCACCACTGACTGTGGGACTTGGCCCGGGCTTTACCGCAGGGGAGGATGTGGATTACGTGATCGAGACCATGCGCGGCCATAACCTGGGAAGGATCATAAAAACAGGCAGTGCCCTGCCGAATACCGGAGTGCCGGGACTGATCGCAGGGATCGGAAAGGAACGTGTGATCCATTCACCGGCAGCCGGTAACATGAAAAACATCTGTCAGATCGCAGATCTTGTTGAAAAAGACCAGGTGATCGCCATGGTAGGTGATACGCCGGTGAAGGCTACTATTTCCGGCGTGATCCGGGGGCTGATCCGGGACGGCTACCCTGTTTTTGAGGGAATGAAGATCGCGGACATCGACCCAAGGGCAGAACAGAAGAAAAACTGTTTTACGATCTCAGACAAGGCGAGGTGTATCGCAGGGGGAGTACTGGAGGTGCTGCTTTCCTGCGGAGTGCTTCCGGGAACAGAGAAATCTGTGAGGAATGAGAATCTGTGACCGATACAGAGCCTGGTGTTCCTGAAAGAAGTTAGAAGATAAATGGAGTGTGTCATGAAGAAAAATGAAAAAGTGCTTACTGTGGCATTCACAGGAGGCGGCGGAAAGACCAGTCTGATCCTTGGACTGGCAGAAATATTTTCCGGACAGGGAAAACGTGTGATCGTGACCACAACCACGCATATGGCATGGGAACCGGAACGTCCTTTTGCGGAGGCAGAGGACATTCCGGGAGCATGCCGGCTTATAGAACAATACGGATACGTCATCGCGGCTCATCACAAGGCCGGGCAGCCAAAGATTTCCGGCCCCGAAAAGGAGATCCTGGAAAAGCTGCCCGGCTTTTGTGATCTTCTTCTTGTGGAAGCTGACGGATCCAGGCGCCGACCCCTTAAAGTGCCGGCTGTTCATGAGCCGGTGATCCCTTCTTTTGCAGATATGGTAGTAGGAGTGATCGGTCTTGACTGCATCGGCAAAAGGATCTGTGATACGGCACACCGTCCGGATGATGTGGCGGGATTTCTGGGAAAGCGTACAGATGAGCCTGTGACATGGATGGATGTGTGGAAGATCATCCGGTCTGAAGACGGATTGCAAAAAGGCGTGGACGGGCGAAGATTTCTTGCGTATCTGAACAAGGCAGATACTCTGGAGGATCCTTGTGTGGTGGAGAAGCTTATGGCACAAGGTCAGGAGTCTGGGATCATGATGATCTGCGGAAGCCTGCAGAGAAGTGTAAACAGCTAGTACAGCGAAAATTAAGTTTCTGCTATATTGACGCAGGATGATTTCTTCATCTGCAAGGCGGAGGAATGAGGCGTAGCGGTGGCTACGACGATTGACGACAACGCAGCAGATGAAAAATCAGGCAAGTCAATATGGCGGTTACTTAATATTCGCTGTACTAGAATCGAAAGGAAGTGGAGCGGTGATATGAAACTGGGACTGATCATGCTGGCAGCAGGAAACAGCCGGCGGTTTGGAAGCAATAAGTTGTTGTACGGGATAGACGGAATGCCGATGTACAGGCATATTCTCCTGGAACTGAAAAATGTGAAAGCAGCACTGGAGGAACAGGGGCACAGGTGTGAGATCACAGTTGTCACACAGTATGAGGAGATCGCGCAGGAAGCAGAGAAGCTTGGCGCGCGGTTTCTTTATAATCTGCATCCGGATGAGGGGATATCTTCCTCACTGAAGATTGGGCTGCGGGTCAACCGGGAGATGGATGCTTGTTTGTTTACGGTGGCAGATCAGCCGTGGTTGCGGTGGGAGACGGTTTTTGGACTGGTGGATGTGTTTTTGAGAGATGGGAAGGGGATTGCCTGTGTGGAGCATGATGGGAAGATGGGGAATCCCTGTGTTTTTTCGAAGAAGTATTATGGGGAGCTGATGGAACTTTCCGGTGATGTCGGAGGGAAGAGGGTGGTTGTGGCACATCGGGGGGATGTGGCTGTGATGAAGGTGGAAGATGGACGGGAGATGGTGGATGTGGATGTGGTTTTTGCGGACGGACGCCGGTGAGGTACCGTCTGGTTTGGGCTGGGGCTTCGTCGGGGGCTGGCTTCTAAGGCGCTGGAAATCTGCTAAAACCGCTGAAAAAAATCCAGAACTCGCTCCTGCGTCGCTCAAACAGCTGGATTTTTTCCAGCAACGCAGATTCCCACCGCCTAAGAAGCGCACCCCTCCTGCAGAGCCAGCCCAAACCAGACGGTACCTCGCCGGCTGACGTGCGAAGGAGTGGAAGGCTATAGTGGAGGCGTGAGGTCGAAGAATATAGCGAAAAGAGCTGTTGACGTGTGACAGAGGGAATGTGCTGGAGTGAAGGTGTGAGGTTGAAGAAGATGACAAAAAGAGCTGTTGACGTGTGGCATAGAGAGTGAGCTAGGGTGAAAGCACTGTGTCTGAGGCAATTTTCACGCATACAAAAGCCAGCAGGGAACCGCCCTGGCGTAGTGGGATGTTCTGCAGGAGTCCTGCTGATTCTTAGGTGGTGTGGTTTCTGCGTTATTCCAAAAAGTTCTGCTGTCTGAGCGTCTGGACGCGAGTTCAGAACTTTTTGGAATGGTTTTAGCAGAAGCCGCAGCACCTTAGAAGCCAGCGGACGACGAAGCCCTTCCCGCTACGCCAGGGCGGTTCCCTGCGTACGTTCGTTATAATTTATAATTATAAGGTAGACAAATCTCAAATAAAATGATTCTTAGCCGCTTCTTCCTCAGCCAGACGAACCGTCTCACCGGAAGGATTGGAGATCACTGCTGAAGCTACGATCTCACAAGGCGGGTTCCCTTTTACACTGTCAACGGCAGCCGTAACAGCAGAAACATCACCAGTCAGAAAAACAGTGGCATGTCCACCACACTTTGTCTGCCAGGTAAGAAAAGAAACATCAGAAGTCTTCAGCATCTGGTCGATCACCAGGATTGCATTACTGCTGCCAACAACCTCAACTAAACCAAAAGCACCATAATTCATAAATCCGTCGCCCCCTTTATTTATTGATCGTCATCTTCAGTGCAATCTCAGTATCCTCAGAAGGAGAAGCGATCACAGTATGAGAAACAACCTTACCAAGAGGTTTGGCTGCCTCCAGCGCAACCTCCATAGCTGCATTAACGTCAGAAACAGAACCACGCATCTTGACACAGGCGCCACTCTTCAGACGGTTACGCTCAACACTTTGGATCCTGACATTGGCTGCTTTGGAAGCAGCATCAAGAGCAACAAAACAGGCAACCAGGTTATCAAGCTCAAAAACACCTACAGCCATGCCCTTATAATTATTATCCATAAAAATACCTCCATGCGGAACAGATTCCCAGTGATGTGGTTTTTTGACCGATTTTACGTGGAATCATTACCGTTTTTATGGCTTTATTATAACTTTTTTAGACAAAAATAGCAAGAAATAAATACACGGATAATCAGATAGTTACTGTCCATTCCGTTTGCAGCAACATGCTTCGCGATGTACAGAATTTATGCTGATCGCATAAGTTCGCGCGGTATGTCTCGGGTTTTCTGTGATCTTCGCTCACAAAAAACAGTTTGCGGGATATTACAGTGAACAAACAGTAACGTCTGATATTTCCACAGCAGCCTTACAGGGAAATATTTACTTTGCATATCAGATATAGTATTATTTACAATAGTAAAAAAGTAGGAAGGTGTAAAGAAATGCAGATACATCAGACAGACTTTTCAACAGGAAATGTCTATCGTAACATTATGGAAGTGGCTGTGCCGATGATCATTGCACAGATCCTAAACCTCCTTTACAACATTGTAGACCGGATCTATATCGGAAGGATTCCTGAGATCGGAGCCACTGCACTGACAGGAGTGGGACTGTGTTTTCCTATTATCACCCTGATCACCGCATTTACCTATCTTTTTGGAAATGGAGGAGCACCGCTTTGCTCCATGGAACGGGGAAGAGGAAACCGGGAAGAAGCAGAAATGCTCATGGGAAACACCTTTGTGATGCTGATCGGCACAGGAGTGATCCTGACAGCCATTGGCCTTATCTTTTACAGACCGATCCTATATGCCTTTGGCGCCAGTGATGTAACCTTTTCCTATGCGTCAGACTACATAAGGATCTATCTTCTGGGAACCCTGTTTGTGATGATCACTCTGGGAATGAACCCGTTTATCAACAGCCAGGGCTTTGGAAACACAGGGATGCTCACGATACTGATCGGTGCTGTACTGAACATTCTTCTGGATCCCCTGTTTATCTTTGGGATGCACATGGGAGTCCGGGGAGCGGCTTTGGCGACTATCATTTCCCAGTTCTGTTCCGCCATCTGGGTCTTACGCTTCCTTACAGGAAAAAAGGCGATCCTGAACCTGAAAAAAAGCGCCATGAGGATCTCCTGGAAAAGAGTGGGCAGTATCGTAAGCCTGGGTATGTCCGGTTTTTTTATGGCATTTACAAACAGTCTTGTGCAGGTGGTATGCAATGCCACACTCCAGACCTGGGGTGGTGATATCTACGTTGGTGTCATGACAGTTTTAAATTCTGTCCGTGACATTTTCACCATGCCGGTCCATGGGCTTACTACAGGTGCTTCTCCGGTCATGAGCTTCAATTATGGAGAAAAAGCATACGACAGAGTCAAAAAAGCAATTAAATTTATTACAGCTGTCTGTGTGATCTATACCCTGGCAGGCTGGGGAATCCTGAAGCTGCTTCCGGAATTTTTCATCCGGATCTTTAACAGCGATCCCGGGCTTCTGGAAAAGGGAGTTCCTGCCCTTCATATTTACTTTTTCGGCTTCTGCTTTATGGCCTTGCAGTTTACCGGACAAAGTGTGTTCGTAGCACTTGGAAAGGCAAAAAAGGCTACCTTTTTTTCTCTGTTCCGAAAGGTAGTGATCGTGGTACCGCTGACGCTCCTGCTGCCTCACGTGAATGGCCTGGGAACAGACGGCGTGTTCTGGGCGGAACCAGTTTCCAACCTTGTAGGCGGCTGTGCATGCTTTTTTACCATGCTGGCAACGGTACTGCCGGAGCTGAACAAACGTAAGGCATAAGACGGGCCGCGCGAATTTATGCGATTAGCATAAATTCTGTGCATCGCGAAGTGTGTTACTGAGAACGGAGTGAACAGTGACTTTAAACGGGCCGGATAAGGGTTTGCGGGAAATTTTGATATGTGTTAGAATGGACGGGATGATTTGAAAGTCCGGCGTATGGCCGGGCAGGAATGAGAGGAAAACATAATGGCTTTATTTCAGGCATTTCGGGCAGTAAGACCTGCTTCGGAAAAAGCAGAAAAGGTGGCTGCACTTCCCTATGACGTAGTCAGCAGAGAGGAAGCGCGAGAGATCGGGGAAAAAAATCCGGAATCTTTTCTCCATATAGACCGTGCAGAGATGGATCTGGATCCGGAAACCGATCTTTATGATCCGATGGTTTATCAGAAGGCAAGGGAAAATCTGGATCGTTTCCAGAAAGAAGGGATCCTGATCCAGGATGAGAAACCGAACTATTATCTGTATGAACTGATCCGTAAGGGAAGATCCCAGACCGGGATCGTAGGTGTCAGCTCCATTGATGATTACATGAATGGTGTGATCAAAAAGCATGAGCTTACAAGAGAGGATAAGGAGCAGGACCGCATCCGTCATGTGGATGTCTGTGATGCCAACACAGGCCCTATTTTTCTGGCGTGCAGATATCCGGCAGAGCTTCTTACTCTTATGGAAGAATGGAAAAATGCACATGCTCCTGTGTATGATTTTACTTCCGATGATGAGATCACACATCGTGTATGGGTTGTAGATGAGGAAGAAAAGATCCGGACTATACATAGTCTTTTTGGCGGGATCTCCTCTGTCTATATTGCAGATGGCCACCACAGAGCAGCCTCCGCAGTAAAGG
>NZ_JBDGAB010000001.1:0-2414 GCF_040910705.1 Blautia sp. RTP21359st1_E11_RTP21359_211015 | reverse complement strand
CCCAAAGCCTTTATCGGAAGCATGAAATTTAATTTTGAGCTGATGGCAATGCCGGGCTTTCCATGTAAACCGGTGGAGAAACACTGCTTCGGGCTGTATGTAGACGGAGAATGGTTCCATCTGAAGGCATATCCGGATATCTATGCGGGTAAAGACAGCGTAGGTCAGCTGGATGTGTCTATTCTTCAGGATAAGGTCCTGGGTCCGGTTCTGGGGATCAGTGACCCGCGTACCGATGAGAGGATCCGCTTTATGGGAGGAAACCACCGGCTGAAGGATCTGGCAGCAGCTGCAGATGAGACAGGAGGAGCTGCCTTTGCCATGTATCCTACATCCATGGAGGAGCTGATGACGATCGCAGACGAGGGTAAGCTTATGCCGCCAAAGAGCACCTGGTTTGAACCGAAGCTCCGCAGTGGTCTTTTTATCCATAAGCTTTCAGACTGATGCCGGAGGTTTTATAGATTTTTAATAAAATGGTCAGGAAAATCTTAGGAAATCACTACAGATTGCTCACATTTGTCCGGTAAGATACAAGTATATGCTGAGCAAACGCGAAAGAGGGGTTTTCATGACAAACGAACAGTATTACGATTGTATCCAGCCATATCAGAACGCATGTCAGATCATGCGCGCCAAGCTTGAGGTGCTCAACGGAAGCCTGTATCAGAAGTCTTCCGTATCTCCGATCCACAATATCCAGGAACGGATCAAATCCAAGAAGAGCATCGAAAAGAAGCTGGAGAAGCTGGGACATTCGGACAGTGTGCAGAACGCCAAGGATCATCTCCGGGATATCGCCGGGATCCGTGTGATCTGCTACTTTATTGATGATATATACAATCTTGTAAATGCGCTGAAGCGGCAGAGTGAGCTGATCTTTATCAGGGAAAAGGATTACATACAGAATCCCAAGCCTAACGGATACCGCAGCTTTCACGTGATCATTGCAGTTCCGGTGTATTATCTGGATACCATGGAGTATTTTCCGGTGGAGATCCAGCTGAGGACGATGACCATGGATCTCTGGGCAAGCATGGAGCACCGTGTCTGTTACAAGAAGCTTCCGGAACACAGGGATGAGCTTGCGGAGGCCTTCTGTCAGTATGCAGATATCCTTGGAAAGATCGAGGAACAGTTTGAAGCCTACAATGAAACAGGAATGCTGGAGGAGATCACACCTGCCCAGATTACTGAGAATCCGACGGAGGGATAGGAATGGAGATCGAAGAGGAATTTATATCCGGTTTCTGCCGTACCATGAACGGGGGCGAAACCGTCTGCTGTGAGTATACACGGCAGGAGGACAGCAGCAGGAAGCTGACCTTTATGGACTGCGCACATGAAAGATGTGTAAACACAGGCGCCTGTGAGATCTTCAAACAGGCCCATGAGCTGGAGCAGAAATAAAAGATCAAAGAAAAGAAAACAGCGAAAAAGCAATAATGATAAAACAGCAATTATAAAAAATCACAGAATACAGGAGGAGTGAGTATGAAGCACACAGTAGATGCAATGGGGAAACAGTGTCCGATCCCGGTTGTGATGACCAAGAAGATCCTTGACAAGGCAGAGCAGGGAGACGAGATCTTGATCCTGGTAGATAATGAAACAGCAGTAAACAATTTGAGCAGACTTGCCGGAAGTACCGGATGCAGCTTCGTATCCAGAAAAACAGAAGGTGGTTACGAGATCAATATGACAGTAAAATCTGATCCTGCTGCAAGAAGTCAGGCAGAGCCTGAGATCGTCTGCACACCGGCTGTTCCGCAGGGAGATTATACCGTTGCCATCACTTCCGATAAGATGGGAGATGGAGATCCGGAGCTTGGCGGGATCCTGATCAAGGGATTTGTGTATGCACTGACACAGCTGGAGACACCGCCGTCAGTTATGCTGTTTTATAATGGCGGAGCCAGACTTACCGCACAGGATTCACCATGTATCGAAGACCTTAAGACCTTACAGGAGCAGGGAACCGAGATCCTGACCTGCGGAACCTGTGTGAACTTCTACGGACTGAAGGAACCGGCAGTGGGAACCGTAACAAATATGTATACCATAGCGGAAAAGCTCACAAAAGCAGGAAAAGTGATCCGCCCGTAAACAGAAAAACATATAGAAACAACAAAAGCATATAGAAACAATAGAAACTTACAGAAGCAGACAGAAACAAATAGAAATATACAGAAATGCCGCAGAGCCATTTTGAAGCCTGCGGCATTTCTGACATCCAGTTGGTATCTGGCTGATATCCGGTTATGAGCAAGCAACGAAGCGGATCGGGAATATCCGCCTGACTTAGCTCCGAACTTACAATTCCACATCAAGCTGCTGCTGCCACTCAAAATGTGATTAAACATACTCACATCGAGATAATGCGGATTCTCACGAATACCGCTTACTGTTTCTTT